>DAIDIH010000143.1 GCA_027459465.1 Bryobacterales bacterium
TCCGAAGACGCACTGAGATAAGGGAAAGCGGGCAACCGCAATCGGACGCCCGCCGGCTCCCGCTGGTCGCCCGCGAACTGTGGCAAAAAAGGGTCATTTCTATTGAGGCGAAACGGGGGACATTTCTAACGAGGCTTGACAATGCTCGGGCGGCAGGCTTGAGGAAGCGCGGGCCCATTCGTTAGACTCTCGGATGGTCCCCGGCGCAGGTTGGGCCGGGCGAAAATCCAACATGAAAACCATCCGCCGCGTCGCCGTGCTTGGAGCCGGCACCATGGGCTCGCGTATTGCCGCGCATTTTGCCAACGCCGGAATCCCGTCGCTATTGCTCGATGTGGTGACGCCGGATCAAGCTGACCGGAACCTCGCCGCACGGCGGGGGATTGAGAACGCCGCCAAGCAGAAGCCGGGCGGGTTTTTCACGCCGGCGGCGATGGCTCTGATCGAGCCGGGGAATTTCGAAGACGACCTGGCGGGCATTGCGCGCTGCGACTGGGTGATCGAGGCGGTGGTGGAGAGGCTCGACGTCAAGCGCGCGCTGTGGCGCAAGGTGGAACTGCTGCGCAAGCCGGACGCGATTCTTTCGACGAACACGAGCGGCCTTCGGCTCGAGAAGATCTCGGACGGGTTTTCGCCGGAGTTCCGGCGGCATTTCCTGGGGACGCATTTCTTCAATCCTCCGCGGTACCTGTACCTGATGGAGCTGATTCCGGGGCGGGACACGGACCCGGAGGTTCTGTCGTTCGTGCGCGAGTTCGCCGACAGCCGGCTGGGGAAAGGCGTGGTTGGGTGCAAGGACACGCCGAACTTCATCGCCAACCGCATCGGGAGCTTTTATGGCGGCACGGTGCAGAAGACGATGATGGAGGGCGATTACACGATCGAGGAAGTGGATGCGTTGACGGGTCCGCTGATCGGGCTGCCCAACAGCGCCAGTTTCCGGCTGCTCGACCTGGTGGGCATCGATGTGTGGGCGTTCGTGGGAAAGAATTTGTACGACGCCGCTCCGGAGGATCCGTGGCGGGAGCGGTTTCTGCCGGCGCCGTATCAGGAGGCGATGCTCGAGCGGAAGTGGCTGGGAGAGAAGACGGGGCAGGGATACTACAAGCGGGTGGGAACGGGCGAGAAGCGGGAGATTCACGCGATCGACTGGAAGACGCTCGAATATCATCCGGCGGCGAAGGTGACGTTTCCGGCGGTGGAGACGGCGAGGCAGATCGAGGACCTGAGCCTGCGGCTGCGGACGCTGGTGAACGCGGACGATAAGGTGGGACGGTTTCTGTGGCAGGTGTTCAGCGATGTGTGTTTGTACTCGGCCGAGCGCGTGCCGGAGATTTCGGACCGGATTGTCGAGATCGACCGCGCGATGAAGTGGGGCTACGCGCATAAGCTGGGGCCGTTCGAGTTGTGGGACGCGCTGGGGTTTGTGGAGATGGCGCGGCGGATGGAGCGGGAAGGCCGGGCGCTGCCGCGGAGCGTGGAGGAGATGCTGCGGTTGGGGGCGACATCGTTTTACGCCTTCGCCGGGCAGGGGGAAGCGGCGCATACGGAATACTTCGATCTGGTTTCGACGCAGTACAAGGCGCTGGAGGCGCGGCCGGGCGTGACGGTGCTGGCGGACCGCAAGCGATCCGGCGGGCTGATTCGCAAGAACCCCGGAGCGTCGCTGGTGGATTTGGGCGACGGCGTGGTGTGCGTGGAGTTTCACAGCAAGATGAACTCGCTGGGAGCGGACAACGTCGCGATGCTGTATGCGGGCATCGAGGAGACGGAGCGGAACTTCGAAGCGATGGTGGTGGCCAACCAGGGGGACAACTTCTCGGTGGGCGCGAACCTGATGATGGTGCTGCTGGCGGCGCAGGAAGGCGAGTGGGACGAGTTGGGCGAAATGGTGCACCGGTTCCAGCAGGCGAACCTGGCGATGAAGTACGCGGCGCGGCCGGTGGTGGCGGCTCCGTTCGGGCAGACGCTGGGCGGCGGGTGCGAAGTGGCGATGCACGCCACGCGTTGCCAGGCGGCGGCGGAGTTGTACCTGGGGCTGGTGGAAGTGGGTGTGGGGCTGATTCCGGGCGGGGGCGGGTGCAAGGAACTGCTGCTGCGGCTGAAGGACCCGCGGAAAGCGTTCGAGCTGATCGGGTACGCGAAGGTGTCGACGAGCGCGGAGGACGCGCGGCAGCTTGGGCTGCTCAACCGGGCGGACCGGGTTTCGATGAACCGGGACCGGCTGGTGGAGGACGCGAAAAGGCTGGCTCTGTCCTTGGTTCCGGGCTATGCGGCGGGGACGCCGCGGGCCGATATTCCAGTGGGAGGGGAGAGCGTGTACGCGCTGCTGAAGTTAGGCGTGTGGAGCGCGCGGCAGGGGCACTTCATATCGGATTACGATGCGGTGGTCGGCGAGAAACTGGCGCATGTACTGGCCGGCGGAAGGCTGACTGGGCAGCAGACAGTGAGCGAGCAATATCTGCTCGACCTGGAGCGCGAAGCGTTCCTGAGCCTGTGCGGGAACGCGAAGACGCAGGAGCGGATGGCGCATATGCTGAAGACGGGCAAGGCGCTGCGGAACTAGCGTGCGAGCGATGGGAGGGTTTGCCAAGTGACGGAAGCTGTCATAGTGGATTGCCTGCGCACGCCGGTGGGCAAGAGCGGGCGCGGGGCGCTGCGGAACACGCGGCCGGACGATCTGGCGGCGACGCTGATTGCGGCGCTGCGGGCGAAGCATCGGGCGGTCCCGGTTGACGAAATTGACGACGTGATTCTGGGCTGCGCGATGCCGGAGGGCGAGCAGGGGATGAACGTGGCGCGGATTGCGGCGCTGCGGGCCGGTTTGCCGGACATGGTTCCGGCGGTGACGATCAACCGGTTCTGCTCGTCGGGGTTGCAGGCGATCGTGATGGCGGCGGAGAGGATTCGCGCGGGCGGCGCGCAGATGGTGCTGGCCGGGGGGACGGAATCGATGAGCATGATTCCGATGACGGGCGGGAAGCTGGCGCCGAACCCGTGGATGGTGGACCACATGCCGCAGATTTACATGGGCATGGGGCTGACGGCGGAGCAGGTGCGGGCGCGGTATGGGATCGGTCGCGAGGAGCAGGACGAGTTCGCTTATCGCAGCCATATGCGGGCGCTCGACGCGCAGGCGGCGGGGCGGTTCGACGAAGAACTGGTGCCGGTGGAAGTGGAGACGACGGCGCTGAGCGACGGGAGGGCGGTGACATCGAAGACGATGTTCACGCGGGACGAAGGGCCGCGTGCGGATACGTCGATGGCAGCGCTGGCGAAGCTGAAGCCGGTGTTTCAGGCCGATGGGACGGTGACGGCGGGCAACGCGTCGCAGACGAGCGACGGCGCGGCGGTGGCGCTGGTGATGAGCGAGGAGCGGGCGCGGGAGCTGGGGCTGAAGCCGATGGCGCGGTTCGTGAGCTTCGCGGTGGCGGGCGTGCCGCCGGAGATCATGGGCATCGGGCCGGTGGTGGCGATTCCGAAAGCGCTGGCGCTGGCGGGGTTGAAGCTGGACGACATCGGCGTGATCGAGCTGAACGAGGCGTTCGCGGTGCAGGCGCTGGCGGTGATTCGCGCGGCGGGACTGGACCTGGAGCGCGTGAACGTGAATGGCGGGGCGATTGCGCTGGGCCATCCGCTGGGCTGCACAGGCGCGAAGCTGACGGCGACGATATTGCGGGAGATGAAGCGGCGCGAGGCACGCTATGGCATGGTGACGATGTGCATCGGCGGCGGGCAGGGCGCGGCGGGCATTTTCGAGAACTGTAACTGAAATCGTAAGCGAAAGGCGATACCGATGGCCACGACTGCCGCAGGAACCCGCGTTCGAGGCGGGGCGTTCTTGATCCAAGAATCGCTGCCCGAGCAGATTTTCACGCCCGAGGACTTCACGGATGAGCATCGCGCGATTGCGCGGACAACGGAGGAGTTCTGGGCGAAAGAAGTAGCTCCGAACATCGAGGCGATCCAGCATCACGAGCCGGGCGTGGCGGTGTCGGTGCTGCGGAAGTCGGCCGAGCTTGGGTTGACGGCGGTGCTGCTGCCGGAGAAGTTCGGCGGGATGGAGATGGACCTGGCTTCGGCCATGATCGTGGCCGAGGTGGTGGCGCGGGACGGGTCGTACTCGGGCTGGCACGGCGCGCATACGGGGATCGGGACGCTGCCGCTGCTGCTGTTCGGGACGGAGGCGCAGAAGGAGAAGTATCTGCCGAAGCTGGCGCGCGCCGAGATGGTGGCGGCGTATTGTTTGAGCGAGCCGCAGGCGGGTTCGGACGCCCTGGCCGCGCGGATGCGGGCCGATTTGAGCGAAGACGGCACCCACTATGTGCTGAACGGGCAGAAGATGTGGATCACCAACGGGGGTGCGGCGGACCTGTACACGGTGTTCGCGAAAGTGGGCGGGGAGAAGTTCACGGCGTTTCTGGTGGAGCGGGCGTTTCCCGGCGTGAGTCCCGGCGCCGAGGAAAAGAAGATGGGGATCAAAGGCAGTTCGACGACGGCGCTGTACCTGGATAACGTGAAGGTGCCAGTGGAGAACGTTCTGGGCGAGGTTGGGCGCGGGCACATCATCGCGTTCAACATCCTGAATGTCGGGCGGCTGAAGCTGGGACCGTTTGTGGTGGGCGGGGCGAAGGAAGTGCTACGGGTGTCGATCAAATACGCGCAGGAGCGGCGGGCGTTCGGGCACGCGATTGCGGATTTCGGGCTGATCCGGCACAAGCTGGCGGAGATGGCGATCCGGATTTACGCGGCCGAGTCGATGAGCTACCGCGTGGTGGGGATGATCGAGGGCGAGTTGGAAGGTTTCTCGTGGGCGCAGGAGGGCGCGGCGCACCGGATGCTGAAGGCGGTGGAAGAGTATGCGGCGGAGTGCTCTTACATCAAGGTGTTCGCGAGCGAGATGCTCGATTATGTGACGGACGAAGGAGTGCAGATTCACGGCGGATACGGGTATCACCAGGATTACGCGGTGGAGCGGGCGTATCGCGATTCGCGGATCAACCGGATTTTTGAGGGCACGAACGAGATCAACCGTCTGCTGGCGACCGGCATGTTGTTGAAGCGGGCGCAGCGGGGCATTTTGCCGTTGGTGGAGGCGGTGAAGAAGCTGCAGGCGGAGCTGCTGGCCGGGCCGCAGTTGATGGGCGAGACGGCGGGCGGGGTGCTCGAGGAAGAGACGCGGATGGCGGCGAACGCGAAGAAGATTGCGTTGTTCGTGCTGGGGGTTGCCTACCAGCGGTATCTGAATGCGCTCGAAGAGCAGCAGGAGGTGATGGCGGGGATCACGGACATTGCGATGAGCGCGTTCGCGATGGAGAGCGCTGTGCTGCGGGCGCGGAAGATGGCGGCGCCGGGGTTGGCGCACGCGATGACGCAGGTGTTTGCGCGCGAGGCGATGGAGATGGCCGAGAGCGCGGCGCGGGGCGTGCTGGCGGCCTGTTCGGAGGGTGATGCGCTGCGGATGAACCTGTCGATTCTGAAGCGGTTCGCCAAGTGCGAGCCGGTGAACGCGATCGGACTGCGGCGGGAGATCGCCGCGGCGCTGCTCGAGGCGGGCAAGTACCGGGTATAGGAGGGCACGGCGACGAGGCCACGCCTCCTCCGAAGTTAGGCGCGCTTAGTCTTTTTCTGATTTAGAAGCGCGTTCGACTTGAGGAACTGTATGAGTACCGTCTCAAGCTGGTTGCGAAGCCTAGAATCTTGCACCTTAACGTATGCTGCGTTCTGAACAATCGGCTTTTTGAACCAGTAATTCTGGTCGTGGTCGCGCACGCGCTTAGCAACACTTCCCCCTTGCCCGACATAGACCGCGCGGTTCGTTATGTCATAGAAGACGTAGACTCCCGGTTCATCGGGGAGGAACTCCCCGTCGTGTGGATCGAAGTCGATGAGTTCGCCGATCGGCACATCGCCCGCTGGTTCGTCGGGTCCAATGCCTTCGAACGTCTGCCCCAGCGCCTTCTCAATGCGCGCCAGCGTGCGTTTCTGGGGATTAGAGGCACGTCCGCTCAGCAGGTTGTAGATTGTCGCCACGCTTAGCTCGGTCTCCTCCGCCAACTCGGGCACCGTGAAGCCCTTTTCTACAAGTGCTCTCCCCAACCATGCGGCCAGGGGCGTCTGACCTTCGCCCCACTCGTCTTGAGCAGAGTCCGCTCCGAGTACCCGGTCCAGTACCCGCTGCTGCGATTGGTCTGGCCCGCCCTTGCCGCTCTCCCAATTGGAGATCGTCCCCTGTGTGACGCCAAGGAGAGCGGCAAGCTTCTGCTGCGAGAGGCCAACGCCAAGCCTCCCGTCCCGAATTGAATTTGCGAGTTTTCTGCCGTTGGCCATTCTTCCTCCTGTTGGCCCAGTTTACGTCGGACCCGGGCTGCCGCAATTGGTCATCATTATAGTTAAGTTGTGTTCTTGTAAGATCATTCTCGCGGTGGGGCTGCCGGGGTCGGGCAAGACGAGTTACCTGCGCGGGCTGGGGGTGAACGCGATTTCCTCCGATGAGGTCCGGCGGATGCTGGCCGACGATGTGACGGACCAGAGGTTGAACGGGCGGGTGTTTCAGACAGTGCGGTTTTTGCTGGCGCAGCGGCTGCGGGTGGGGCGGCCGGAGACGTATATCGATGCGACGAGCCTGACGCGGCGCGAGCGGGAGCCGTATGTGCGGATGGCCCGGGCTTGCGGGGCCGCGGTGGAGGTGGTGTACTTCGACGTGCCGCTGGAGACGTGCCTGGAGCGGAACCGCGGGCGCGAGCGGATGGTGCCGGATGAGGCGATCCGGACGATGGCGGGGAAACTGGAGCCGCCGTCGCTTGAAGAGGGGTTCGCGCGGATCACGGTATTCAAGGGCTAGCGGCGGCGCTGGCGGAACTCGACCCAGGAGAGGACGGCGAAGCCGACGGCGATGGCGGCGCGGAGGGCGACGCGCCAGGGGAGATCGCCGAGCAGGCCGGAGCGGACGGCGAGCAGGACGAAGCCCAAGGCGATGGCCAGGTACCACCAGCCGAGCAGACGATGTGAGAGTTGGCGCATGGGGAATCCTTATTTTGGGGGTATGGACGGCGCGTGGCAAGTGACATAGAATGTCTATGTGACGGCCGGACGGAGCGAGCGCGAGGAGATTCCGCGGGGGACGCTGGACATGCTGATCCTGCGGACGCTGGGGCGAGGGCTGCCGCGGCATGGATTTGAGATTGCGGAGGAGATCGGGAGGCGGTCCGGCGAAGTGCTTACGGTGGAGGAGGGGTCACTGTACCCGGCGCTGCAGAGGCTGTTGATTGAAGGGTGGGTGAAGGCGGAGTGGGGGCGGACGGAGGAGAACCGGCGGGCGCGGTATTACCGGCTGACACCGGCGGGGCGGAAACAGCTCGAGCGCGAGGTGGAGAGGTATGGGCGGGTTTCGCGGGCGATCGCCGGGGTGCTTGAGGCGGAGGGAGCGTAGATGTTGCCCTGGTTTCGGCGGTTGGGCTACTGGCTGCGGCGCGGGCGCCTGGCGCGGGAACTCGAAGAGGAGATGCGGCTGCACGAGGAGGAGCGGACGCGGCGGATTGCGGGCGAGGGTGTGGCGGAGGACGAAGCGCGGCGGCAAGCGCGGCGGCGGTTTGGGAACCGGACGCGGGCGGCGGAGCGGAGTTTCGAAACGTGGGGATGGACGTGGGTAGACCGGCTCGCGCAGGATGTGCGGTACGCGCTGCGGGTGCTGCGGCGGAGTCCGGTGTTTACGGCGTCGGCGGTGCTGACGCTGGCGCTGGGGATCGGGGCGAACGCGGCGATTTTTTCGGTGATGTACGGGCTGCTGTGGCGGCCGCTGCCGGTGAAGGCGCCGGAGCGGCTGGTGCAGTATGGGTTGCGGACGACGGAGTTTCAGGCGGCGTTGAGCTATCCGGGGTTCGAGGCGATCCGGGAGCACGTGCGCACGACGGAGGGGCTGTTCACGTGGAACTCGTCGGAGTTCACGACGGGGTGGGGCGTGGATGCGCGGGAGATCAAGGGCGCGGTGGCGAGCGGCGATGTGTTCCGGACCCTTGGCGTGACGGCGCGGGTGGGAAGGCTGTTCGGGCCGGAGGACGATAAGGCGGGCTCGCCGCTGGTATGCGTGATCAGCGAGGCGTACTGGGGAAGCGAGTTTAGCGGCGATCCGCACGTGGTTGGCCGGAGCCTGACGGTCCAGGGCCACCGGCTCAGCATCGTGGGTGTAATGCCGGCGGAGTTCGATGGGATCGCGCCCGGCGAGGAACCTGACGTGGTCGTCCCGGTTCACACCGAAGCCACGATGTATCCGGAGCGGAACATACTCACGGAAAAGGGCGCGTGGTACATGCTGGTGTTCGGGCGCTTGCGAAGCGGTTTCGGGGAGGCGCAGGCACGGGCCGAGGCCCATGCGATTTCGGATACGATTGCGGCCGAGGCGGGTTGGCGTAACGCGGTGTGGATGGACGGGAAGGGACACGAGACGACATCCGCAACGCTCGACGCGCGGCCGGGTGCGACCGGCGATTCGTGGCAGGGCGAACGGTTCCGCGAGGCGATGTATGCCCTGATGGGGATTTCGGCGCTGGTGCTGCTGGCGGCGTGTCTGAACCTGGCCAACCTGATGCTTTCGCGCGCGGTGGCGCGGGAGAGGGAGATGTCACTGCGCTCGGCGCTGGGCGCGGGGCGGGTCCGGCTGGTGCGGCAGCTTTTCACCGAAAGCGTTCTGCTCACCACGGCGGGAGCGGGGCTTGGGTTCTCGCTGGCGGCGTGGGCGAACCCCGCGCTGCTGCGATTTCTCGATTTGTCTGTGGATCTGCAGCCGGACTTGCGCGTGGCAGCGATACTGGGACTTCTTTGCGTCGCGACGGCGGTTTTGTTCGGCCTGGTTCCGGCGATTCGCGGGACTCAAGTAGAGCCGAACGACGCCTTGAAATGCGGGCGGATCGGGATCGGCAGCGGAAGACGTTGGAACCTGGCGAAGGTGCTGGTTCCGGCGCAGGCGGCGTTGTCGGTGGTGCTGCTGGCAACGGCGCTGTTGTATGTGCGCACGCTCGAGAATCTGCGGTGGCAGAGGCTGGGATTCGATCGGAACCAGGTGCTGGTGGCGCAGGTCGAGACCGAGATGTCCGGGATGAACTCCAAGCAGGAGACGCAGTTTGCGCGCGAAGTGCTCGAGCGGGTGCGCGCGCTTCCCTTCGTGCAGGCGGCGAGCGCAACGGGGATTGTTCCGATCGGCGGAGGATGGCAGTGGAACAATCTCCCGGCGGAGTTTTGGCCGAACCTGAACACGGGCGAGCGGACGCTTTATGGTCACCGGGTGGCGCCGGATTATTTCCGGGCGATGGGAACTAAGCTTCTGCTGGGGCGGGATTTCACCGATCGGGATGCCGCCGCGAAGGGCGCGCAACCCGCGCTGCTGAACGAGCGGGCGGCGCGGACGTACTTCCCTCACGGCGATGCGGTGGGCCGCATGCTTCGGATCGACAAGGAAACGCAGTACCGGATCATCGGCGTGGTGGAGGACGCCAAGTACGCGAATCTGCGCGACGGTGCGCCGCGCACGATGTATAAACAAATCGACGGCAAGTACGGCTTTGGATCGTCGTGGAATCTGGTGATTCGCACGACGCGCGACTCGGGGCTGGTGGCCTCGGCGGTGCGTTCGATTCTCAAGGCGACCGGCAAGGACGTCACGATGGAAGACCTGCACGCGATGAGCAAGCAGATTGACGATGCGCTGCGGACCGAGCGACTGGTGGCGACGCTGGCTTCGTTTTTCGCGCTGCTGGCGGGGGCGCTGATGGCGATCGGGCTGTATGGGGTGTTGAGTTACACGGTGGTGCGGCGGACGAGCGAGATCGGCGTGCGGCTGGCGCTGGGAGCGACGCGGCGCGAGGTTCTTTGGATGATGCTGCGCGACGCGCTGGGCATGGCGGCGCTGGGGACGGTGGTGGGCGTGCCGGCGGCGGTGGGGTGCGGGCGGCTGGTGGCGAGCCAGTTCTACGGCGTTACGCCGCAGGACCCGGCGATGCTGGGGTTGACGGTTGGTCTGCTGATCGCCGTGTCGGTGGCGGCGGCGTTCGCGCCGGCGTGGCGGGCGTCGCGGCTCGACCCGATGCGGGCACTGCATTACGAATAGATCAGGAGCGTGGGACGGCGGCGACTTCCACGCCGAGAGTAGCGTCGAGCGAAGGCAGGCCTTCGAAGGGCAGGCGGGTGGCGGCGGGGGGTTGCGCCTTGCCGGACAACTCTTCGCGGACGGCTTCGGCGGGTTTGACGGTGGAGCTGTAGAGGAAGTAGTTGTCGAGGATGACGACGTCTTCAAAGCCGGCATTGAAGGCGGCGAGGGCCTTGTTCAGGCGGCCGTAGCTTTCGCGCACGTCGTTGAGTTGGCTGCCGAAGGCCATCTGCAGGCCGCTGAGCACGATTTTGGGCGCGCTCACCAGGACGGCGGAGGAACGGCCATTGGCGGGATCGAGGTAGCGGACGGCGGGGCTTGCATCGGCGTTGAGGCGGGCGACAGC
>DAIDIH010000144.1 GCA_027459465.1 Bryobacterales bacterium
TTTCAAGCCGTACCTGGGAAAGTTTACTGTAAGTTTGGCGTCTTCGCCATCTCCCTCGCGCCGCAGCACCGTGCCGCGGCCGTACTTGGGATGCTGAATCTCGGTCCCCGGGCCGATCCCCTTCCGCGCTTTCGGCGCCGAGGCGGCCGGACGAACCGGCTGCGGCGCCCGCGCCGGTTGCGCCGGAGCTGGGACCCCCGAAGCCGCGGAAGCGGCGGGCTTTGAAATCCCGACCGGGGCCGGCAGGCCGCGATCGGTGAAGAACCGCGAAATGTTTTCCACCGAGTTCACCGTCGTGCCCGTATACAAATTCTTCCGCGACGTCTCCCGCACCTCGTGCCGCTCCGCGAAGAAGTCGATCTGCGCTCCCCCCGCGTCCTCGCGCAGCGGCATCGTCAGCTTCGCCGGTACCTCAGCCAGAAAACGCGATGGCCGTGACCGCTCCGGTGTCCCTCCGCCAAACCGCCGCCGGAACCGCGCCCACGTCAGATACAGCCGCTCCATCGCCCGCGTCATGCCCACGTAGCACAACCGCCGCTCTTCTTCCATCCCCGATGGCGAATTCAACGACCGCGTGTGCGGGAACAGCCCTTCCTCCATCCCCGTGAGGAACACCACCGGAAACTCCAGGCCCTTGGCGTTGTGCATCGTCAACAGCGAAACCGGCGCGCGCTCGTCCACGCCATCGGCGTCCGCCACCAGCGCCGCGTGATCGAGAAACTCGACCAGCCCTTCGCCACGCTCGGCCGCCTCCGCCGCCGCCGTCTCCAATTCATCCAGGTTGCCCAGCTTCCCCTCGGCTTCCGGCGCCGTATCCTGCTCCAGCATCTTCCGGTATCCCGTCCGCGAAAGAATCTCCTTCAGCGTCCGGTCCACAGGCTGCACCGCGGCAAACTCGGCCAGCTCCACAATCAACCTCCGGAACGCCGCCACCGCCGCCTCGGCCCGCGCCGGAAACGCATGCTCCTCGAGCAGCGCTTCCATCGCCTCCCACATCGCCAGCCCACGCTCGGAGGCGCGCTTTTCAATCTGCTCCACCGTCGTCTTGCCGATGCCCCGCGCCGGCGTGTTGATGATCCGCGCCAGCGCCACCGAATCCCGCCGGCTCGACAACAGCTTCAGATAACTCAGCGCGTCCTTCACCTCAGCCCGCTGGTAGAAACTGAAGCCGCCCACGACAAGATACTTCCGCCCATACCGCCGCAGTGCTTCTTCTATCTGCCGCGATTGAAAGTTCGTGCGATACAGCACCGCCACGTGACGCGACGGATCCTCCCGCAGCAACTTCTCAATCGTATCGGCCACGAACAGCGCCTCATTCTCCGCGTCCAGACCCTCGTACACCCCCACCGGCGCGCCTTCGCCCGACTCGGTCCACAGCCACTTGCCCTTCCGCTCGGTGTTGTTCGCTACCACCGCGCTCGCGGCCTCGAGGATCGTCTTCGTCGAACGGTAATTCTGCTCCAGCCGGATCACCGTCGCGTCCGGATAATCCCGCTCGAAGT
This sequence comes from Bryobacterales bacterium, assembly GCA_027459465.1. Taxonomy (GTDB): domain Bacteria; phylum Acidobacteriota; class Terriglobia; order Bryobacterales; family Bryobacteraceae; genus JAJYKC01. Next base: position 1,506 of record DAIDIH010000144.1, read on the forward strand.
CGAGAATGTTCCGGATATCGGCTCCGCGCCAACCGTAAATCGACTGGTCCTCGTCCCCTACCACCGCCACGTTCCCATGCCCGCCCGTCAGCAGCCGCATCAACTCGTACTGCGCCCGGTTCGTGTCCTGATACTCATCGATCATCACGAACTCGAACCGCCGCCGGTACCGCTCCCGTAGTTCGCTATCGTGCCGCAGAATCCGCACCGTTTCCTGCAGCAGGTCGTCGAAGTCCAGCGCATTGGCCTGCCGCAGCCCACCCTCGTACCGCTCGTAAATCTGGGCCAACCGCGCTTCCCGTTGGTCCTTTGCCTTGGCATACGCCTCGTCCGGCATCTCCTGCTGGCCCTTGCGATGGCTGATCCAGCTCAGCGCCTGCCGGTACTGCACCGTCTCCTCGCTCAGTCCCAGGCCCCGGTAGGCGGTCTTCAGCAACGCAAGCTGATCGTCGTCGTCGTAAATGTTGAACTGCGTCGTGAACCCCGGCCGGATCTGCGCCAGGCTCGCCCCGTCCCGCCGCAGCAGCCGCACGCAAAAGGAGTGAAAGGTCGAAAGCAGAGGGCTGTCGGCAACCGGAGGGTTGTTTAGCAGCGTCCGCACCCGCTGCCGCATCTCCTCGGCCGCTTTGTTCGTGAACGTCACCGCCAGCACCGCCGGACCCGGCACTCCGTGCTTCGCCACCAAGTGCGCAATCCGGTGCGTGATCACCCTCGTTTTCCCACTTCCGGCCCCGGCCAACAACAACAATGCGCCATCGACATGCTCGACGGCCGCGCGCTGCTGGGGGTTCAGAGAAGCGAGAAAATCCATGAAAACAAGGGCACTTACGATTTTAACACACCGGTCGCCTAAGGTCCGAGGGCCAGTACACTCTAGGGCGTACTACCCGCATCTGCGGGTATTGCGTTAGATTTTAGGTACTGGTACTACTAGATCTATGCTTACTCCTACCTCCCCCTCTCGGATTACCGTCCAACTTGCCTATCTTCGAGAGCGCCGGCGGGCCGTCGATTCGCTGATCCAGGCGCTCGAGTGCTACCAGCGCCTGCGTTTACCGGTGAAACCGGTTGCAGCCGGCGGAGTTCGCACTCCCCAACCGCTTTCCCCGGCGGTTCGTTGGACCAACCAGGTCGCTTCCTTAGGCTAAGCCCGTCCAGCCCGCGGCGGGCCAAGCGCGGACATCAGTCGCGGCCGCCTGCCATGGCGGCCCTCCTTGGGGGCAGCGAAACCGATTTACGGTAGACTCTGGTGGCGGCAGTCAAACCTTAGTAACCTGATGTTTGGCCGGTGCGCCATAGCAAATGGAAGTAAAATTCATCGCTGCGCCGGTTCAGTTGGCTGAATGCTGATTGACTTCAGTCTGATTCAGCGGGCGCAGGCTGGTGATGATGCGGCATTTAATCAGATCGTCGCTGCGTACCGGAAACGAATCCTCGGCACTATCGGTCGCCTCATCGGGCGGCCCGAGGACGTGGAAGACGTCGCGCAGGAGGCGTTTCTACGGCTATACTTTTCGCTGGATCAACTGCGCACCCCGGATGTATTCGAGCCATGGCTCTATCGCTTGACCGTCAACGCGTCCTACGATTACTTGCGGCGCCAGCGAAGACGCCGCGAATCGCGCATGGCAGATCTGTCCGAACAGCAGGTCCTCATGGCCGACGCCGCAGCCAGCGGTTCTCAGAATATCGAGGACAACCGCAGAGCACAGGCCAGGGAACTGGCCGTCTCGCTTCTGGCCGCCGTCTCGGAGCAGGACCGGATTTTGCTAACGTTGAAAGAAGTCGAAGGTCTGTCGCTAAAGGAGTTAAGCGCCATATATCGCGTCTCCGAAGGGGTCATCAAAGTTCGCCTCTTCCGGGCGCG
>DAIDIH010000145.1 GCA_027459465.1 Bryobacterales bacterium
ATTGGCGGAAGTTGTCGTACAAGACGGCGAAACCGTAGAAAGCGCGCTTCGCCGCTTTAAGCGCAAGGTACAGCAGGAAGACATCATCAAGGAAATCAAGCGTCATTCCTACTACCTGAAGCCCGGCGAAAAGCGCCGGACGAAGGAAGCCCTGGCGCGCAAGCGCAACCGCAAGAAGCGCCGCAGCGACGTCGAGTAGACGCGCAACCGAAACAGAACATCCACGGCCCCGGACATGCTTTCCGGGGCCGTTCTGTTTTCGGCCGCCGGGTTGGCCGCGCCCGCGCGAACCGGCTACGCTAGGCTCATGCCGCAATCCGTCGCCACGCCAACCGCCCTCCAGGCTTCCAACGGCTGGGCCGCCACGGCCGCGTTTCTCCTTGCCGCTGCCGTTGCTCTGGGCGCTTTCGGCGCCCACGGCCTAAAGAACCGGCTGGACGAATACCGCATGTCGGTTTACGAGAAGGCCGTCTTCTATCACTTCATTCACGCCCTGGGTCTGATGGCCGTGGCCCTGCTCGCCCGCGCCGGATCGCTGGCCCCCGCGCAGGCCGGGCGCATCGGTTGGCTCCTCACCGCCGGCATCGCCCTGTTCTCCGGCAGTCTCTATGTCCTGGCCATCACGGGCGTGCGCGTGCTCGGCGCGGTTACTCCATTGGGCGGGGTTTCGTTCCTTGTGGCCTGGGTGTGGCTGGGGCTCGCCCTGGTCAAGAATTCCCGCTGAAACGGCCGCGACCTTACGCCTTTCCTTCCTCCCGAAGTGTTGTCCGAGTGGACCATGCAGGGAGATAATATCCCGGGTACACTGAGTTACGGGAAGAGGGTTCGCAGCGCATGCTCAAGCCATCCAGCCAAGCCACCGCGGTTCACGGCGCCGCGAGTGCTCCCGTCCCGGGGCTGTCCGCACCGGCCCGTGAGGAGCTATTGCACGCCTTCCGCGTCATGTATCTATCGCGGCGGCTGGACGACCGCGAAATTCTGCTGAAGCGCCAGAATCGGATTTTCTTTCAAATCAGCGGCGCCGGCCACGAAGCGATTCAGATTGCGGCCGGCATGCTTCTTCGTCCCGGGCACGACTGGTTTTATCCCTACTATCGCGACCGCGCGCTTGCCCTTTCGCTTGGGGTGACGCCCCGCGACATGCTGCTGCAGGCCGTGGGCGCCGCCGAAGACCGCGCCTCGGGCGGCCGCCAGATGCCGTCGCACTGGAGTTCGCCGGAGCTGCACATTGTTTGTGGAAGTTCGCCGACAGGGACGCAGTTTGTGCAATCGGTGGGCTGCGCCCAGGCCAGCCGCTACCTGAATCCGGACTCCGACGAAATCACCCTCGTCACGACCGGTGACGGCGCGACGAGCGAAGGAGAATTCTGGGAGGCGCTCAACGCCGCGTGTCTCGAAAAGATTCCGGTTCTTTTTCTGGTGGAAGACAACGGCTACGCGATTTCGGTGCCGGTCGAATATCAGACGCCTGGTGGCAGCATTTCCGCGCTGCTCAGCGGCTACGCGTCGCTGGCCCGCTTCGAGGTGGACGGTTCGGACTTCAACGCCTGCTGGCGGACGATGTCTCTCGCCATCGCCCACTGCCGGCAGACACGGCTGCCCGCGCTGGTCCACGCGCACGTCATCCGGCCGTACTCTCACTCGCTTTCCGACGACGAGCGGCTTTACAAAACCGCCGGCGAGCGTGCCGCCGAACAGGCGCAGGATCCGCTCACGCGGTTCCCCGAGTGGCTTCTGGCCGAGGGCATCATTGACCGCCATGGGCTGGAGACGCTGGCCCGCGAAGTGGATCAGGAAATCCAGGAGGCGACCGACTACGCGCTGAAAGCGGCGCCGGCGGAGGTGCGCTCGGCGCTCGAATTTCTGTATTCGGACCGCATCGACCCCACGTCATCCAAATTCGACGCCGAGCCGCGCTTTGAAGGCGAGCCGCGCACGATGGTGGACGAGATCAGTCTAACGCTGGCCGAGGAGATGCGCCGCAACGACCGGGTCGTGGTCTTCGGCGAGGACGTGGCCGACGCCAGCCGGGAAGAAAACCTTGCCGAGGTGAAAGGCAAGGGAGGCGTATTCAAGGCGACGGGCGGCCTGCAGATCGAGTTCGGCTCCCGCCGCTGCTTCAACACGCCGATCGCCGAAGCCGCGATCCTGGGCCGCGCCATCGGCATGGCCATGCGAGGCATGAAACCGGTGGCCGAGATCCAGTTCTTCGACTACATCTGGCCCGCGATGATGCAGATCCGCGACGAGCTGGCGAACATGCGGTGGCGCTCCAACAACGGATTCGCCGCGCCCGCCGTGATCCGGGTGGCCACGGGCGGCTACCTCAACGGCGGGGCGATCTATCACAGCCAGTGCGGGGAAAGCATATTCACGCACATTCCCGGCCTCCGCGTGGTCATGCCCTCCAACGCGCTCGACGCCTGCGGCCTGTTGCGCACGGCCATCCGCTGCGACGACCCGGTTCTGTTCCTCGAGCACAAAAAGCTCTACCGCGAGCCGTACAACCGCTCGCCGCATCCCGGGCCGGATTATACGATTCCTTTCGGCAAGGCGCGCATCGCAAAGTCCGGCGACGCGCTCACCATCGTGACCTTCGGCGCGCTGGTGCAAAAATCGCTGCTTGCCGCGGCGCAAGTCGAACAGAAGCTCGGCCGGGGCTCCATCGAAGTGATCGACCTGCGCAGCCTTGCCCCCTATGACTGGGAGGCGATCGCCGAGTCGGTGGCCAGGACCAACCGCGTCATGGTCGCGCACGAAGACACGCTGAGTTGGGGCTACGGCGCCGAGATCGCCGCGCGCATCGCCAACGAGCTGTTCGAACATCTCGACGCACCGGTCGGCCGCGTCGCCGCCATGGACACCTGGGTCGGCTACCATCCGGTGCTTGAAAACGAGATCCTGCCGCAGGTGGAAGACATCGCGGCCGAGGCGGAGCGGCTGCTGAGCTACTAGCTCCGTTGCGCGCGTTGTTAAGTGAAAGAATGAGTCGAATCCTTTTTGCGATTGGGGCCGCGGCGGTGTTGGCAGGGGCGGCATACTCTCAGCCGATGAGCGCGCGGCGCATCGCGTGGAACAAGCCGTTTCCGCCGTTCCATCTTGCCGGCCCGATCTACTACGTGGGCTCGGCGGGCCTTGGCTGCTATCTGATCCACACGCAGGCGGGCGACATTCTGCTGGATGCCGGACTGCCGGAGATGGCGCCGCAAGTGGAAGCGAACATCGCGAAACTGGGCTTCCGCATCACCGATGTGCGCATTTTGCTCAATACCCACGCCCACTTCGACCATGCGGGCGGGCTGGCGGCATTGAAACGGAAATCGGGAGCAAAGCTTTATGCGAGCCCTGGCGACGCCGCGCTGCTGCGGGCCGGGACGGCATTCCCGGCCGTGAAGGTGGACCATCTGATTCGCGATGGCGAGCAGGTGAGTCTGGGCGGGGTGACGATGACTGCGCATCTGACGCCCGGCCACACCCCTGGATGCACCACCTGGACCATGCCGATCCCCGAGGGCGGCAGGACGCTGAACGTGCTGTTTTTCTGCAGCATCTCCGTGGCGGACAACCGGCTTGTGGGGCACACGACGTATCCGGGCATCCTGGCCGACTACGAGCGTTCCTTCGCGCTGCTGAAGACGCTGCCGTGCGACATCTTCCTTGCGCCGCACACGGAGTTCTTCGACATGAAGGAGAAGGTGGCGCGGATGAAGCCCGGCGCGCCGAATCCGTTCATCGAGCCGGGCGAGTTTCAGCGGTTCCTTGCCGGGGCGCAGCGGGATTTCGAAGAGCGGTTGGCGCAGCAGAAGGCCGAGTTATCGCGGCGATAGGTGCGGCCAGGATAACTCGAAGCCGGCGGCTGTGAGGTTGCGCTGGAATTCGGCCAGCGCTTTCGATGAGGCGCGGATGGCGGAAGGGGAAATCCGCGTGCGGAGGGCTTCGGCGGCCGCCATGCCCGCGGCCTCGCCGATGTTCCACTCGACCGGATGCAGGCGGTAGCAGCCGTTGGAGATGTGGGTGGTCCCGATGTTTTTCGCGGCGGCGAGCAGGTTGCCTCCGTTGCGCGGGATGAGCGCGCCGAAGGGAATCTGGAACGGCAGGCTGCTGATGTCGATGTAGTTTTCGCCGCCGGTGGAGGGATGGAGGTCGATGCGATAGCTGCCGATCCCGACCGAATCGGGGAAAACCTCGGCGGTCACCTCCTGGCGCGGCTTGCGGGTTAGCGCGGCGCGGGCCTCGGTGCCGACGTGTTGTTCGAGGATGGTGAATTCGGCGAGGATGCGGCGCCCCTCCCGAATGTAGGGATAGAGGGCGAGGCCGTCTTCGCTGCCCACGACATCGGCGCGCAGGCGCAGGCCTTTCCAGCCGGCGCCGCCGTCCGGGCCCGGGGCTTCGGTTTGCAGCCAGTAGAGCAGCGAGAAGCTCAACTGTCTGGCCTCTTCGCGCGCCTTTGCTGCGACCTCCGGCGGTACGTCGACGATGGATTTCAGCCAGTAGTCGTTCTGCGGCCAGTTGACGAGCGTGATTCCGGCAGGCGAGTAGCCGGGGGTGAAGTTACGGGGGTCGAGGATGCGGCGGTAGGTCCAGAGGCCGCCGTCTCCGCCGTGCTCATTGACCAGCGGATCGAAGGAGTGCGTGCGCGGCTTCAGCGTGCGGGGTTCGGCGGCGGTCCAACTTAGGAGTTTTCCCGGCCACGGCGGGCGGAGCGCGGGCACATAATCGCGCCAGAAAGAGTAGTCGCGGGGGCGCTCGATGGTGTGGTCCTCGCCGGGGCGGTATGCCATGGCGAAGCAGTACGTGATTCCCTGGATATCGCCGGGACGGGCTTCGGAAGGCGCGTGTGGCTCGCCGGTTGCGCGGGAGGACTCCGCGCCGAGGAAATACTCGATGTGGGCGAGCGGGAGCAGCTCGCCGAGTTCGGTCGAGTCGAGGAAGTAGTCGCCGTGCAGAACGCGGGAAACTCCGCCGCCGGTGGGCTGGACTTCGACCGAGCGGACATGGCCGTCGTGCGCGTCGGCGGCGATGGCGCGGTGCTCGAGCAGGATTCGCAACTGCCCGTTGGCGGCGTAGGGAGCGAGCATGGCTTCGAGCACGGCGAGCGAGACGCGCGGGTCGTGGGTGAGGCGGGACACGGAGCCATTGCCGGGGTTGAGCGTGGGATTGGCGCGGGCCGCGGCCGTGAGGGGGAAATGCTCGCGGTAGTAACGGCGGACGCCGTTGCGGTAGTCGCGGTAGGCGCGCGTGCAGCCAAACATTTCGATCCAGGGATGTTCGTCGGGAGGAACCGCCTGCGCAGTGAACTGGCCGCCGATCCAGCGTGTCTCCTCCGTCAGAATCACGGTGTAACCGGAGCGCGCCGCGGCCAGGGCCGCCGCGACACCACCGACGCCGCCGCCGATAACAACGACATCGGCGTGCAGTTCGCGCTCCTGGCCGAGCGCGTAGAAGGAGGCGAGCGAACTGCCGGCGAGGGTTAAGAAGCGTCTGCGATTCATCGGAGAAACCAGAGGCAGGATATCAATTCGAGGGCGAGGAACGATACTCTATCGTTTGGACAACGCACTTCCTGCTTCCGGACTCTTTCTTGCGCTTGCTTCGGGGCTGGCAAACGGCCTTTTCACCACGCCGCTGAAGCTCGAACGCCGATGGCGTTGGGAGCATACCTGGGCGGTCTTCATCGTCACCTCGTGCCTGGTGATGCCGGCGGCGATGGTGGCGGCGGCGGGCGGCGGCGTCCGCGCGGTGATCCAGGCGGCGCCGGCGGCTTCGGGCTGGGCGGTGGGCTTTGGCTTTCTGTGGGGATTTGGCGCGATCTGCTTCGGCCTATCGGTCAAGCATATCGGCGTTTCGATGGCGAACAGTCTGGTGCTCGGCGTGAGTTCGGCGGTTGGCTCGATAACACCTCTTGCGCTACGCCACTCGCTCGGCTTCGGCGAGAGCCAGATCTGGCTGTATCTGGGGATTCTGGCGTTTGTGCTGGGCGTAGCGTCGTGCGGGCGCGCGGGCGTGCTGCGGGACCGCTCGCAGACGGGCGCCTCGACGGCGACCGGCTATCTGTTGGCGCTTACCTCCGGGCTGATGTCGGCGATTTTCAACATCGGGTATACGCTGGCTCTGCCGATGGCAGCGGCCGGAGAACGGCTCGGTGATGCGCCGTTTCCGGCGGCCAACCGGATCTGGCTGCTGATGCTCGGCGCCGGAGCCGTGCCAAATCTCGTCTACTGCGGGATGCTGATTCAACGCGGGCGCAGCGCCTCGCTGCTGGCCGCGCCGGGCACGGCGGCGAGTTGGGGCCGGGCGGCCCTGATGGGGCTGCTTTGGGGCGGCAGCATCTTCCTCTATGGCGCGGCTGCGCCGTTGCTCGGCAAGTTCGGTCCGGCGCTCGGATGGCCGATCAGCCTGGCCGCGGGGCTGGTCACGGCGAACCTGATGGGGGTGTGGCTGAAGGAATGGCGCGGCGCCGGAAGGAGCGCCGTGCGGCTGATGTGGGCCGGCCTTGGGTGGCTGGGCGGCGCGATTGTGTTCTGCGCCGCGGCGGGGTTCGCCCAATGAGCGCGCTCGCCGGTCTCGAAGGAAGGCTGATCGTCTCCTGTCAGGCGGTGGAGGGCGATCCGTTCCGCGATTCCGGTTCGATGGCGCGGTTTGCGCGGGCGGCGGAGTTGGCCGGCGCCGCGGGCATCCGGGTGAACGGCGTCGAAGACACGCGGGCCATTCGCCAGGCGGTGAAACTGCCGCTCATTGGCATTGAGAAAGCCACCATGCCCGATGGGGCGATTCTGATCACGCCGTCGTTTGATGCCGCGAGGGCGCTGGTGGAAGCGGGCGCGGATTCAGTTGCGTTGGACTGCACGGCGAGGGGGCAAGCCTACGGCGCGCTTGAGCGGGTGCGGGAGATCCGGGCCGGGTTGAGGGTAGCGGTGCTGGCCGATATTGCGACGGAAGAAGAGGCGGAAGCGGCGCAGGCGGCCGGGGCGGACGCGGTGCTTTCGACGATGCGCGGCTACACGGCGGAGACCGCGGGGGTGACGCGGTTCGATGCGTTGTTCGTGGAGCGGCTTGCAGCGAGGCTGCGTGTTCCGGTGATTGCCGAGGGACGGATCGACTCACCGGCCGATGCCCGCGCCGCGATCGCGGCCGGAGCGTACGCCGTGGTAGTGGGCACGGCGATCACGCGGCCCCGCGATCTTGCCGAACGGTTCGCCGCCGCGGTGGAGGACGAGTATCGGGCCCGGCGCGGTGGAGGCTGCGTTGCGGCGATCGACATGGGCGGAACGAACACGAAGTTCGGACTGGTATCCCGTCAGGGCGAGAAACTGTGGTCGGGGACGGAACCGACTCCGGCCGGCTCGGGCGCCCGCGGGTTGCTCGAACACTTGCGACGCGCGGCTGGACGAATCGTCGAGCAGGCGCGCGGCGGTGGAGCCGAGGTGAGCGCGCTGGGAATTGCCACGGCGGGATGGGTGGACACAAACCGCGGGGTGGTAGTGTATGCGACGGATACGCTGCCGGGCTGGACGGGTACGGCGGTGGCCGGATCGCTCAGCGAAGCGCTGCAGATTCCGGTGTACATCGAGAACGACGCCAACGCCCTGGCTCTGGCGGAACAGCGCTTCGGCGCCGGCCGCGGATTGAGCGACTTCGTTGTGATCACGCTCGGGACCGGTGTGGGCGGAGGGTGCGTGGTTGGAGGACGCCTGCGGCGCGGGGCGCACTTCGTGGGCAACGCGATCGGCCATTTGAGCATCGACCCGGCGGGTCCGGTCTGCATCTGCGGACAGCGCGGATGCCTGGAAACGTACGCGAGCGGCGCGGCTATGGCCGGCTACGCGGGTAACGCGTACCCGAATACCGAGTGCCTGGTGGCGGCTGCAAATGCGGGCGAGGCGAAAGCGCAGAGCGCCATTCGGGAAACCGCACGCCACTTGGCGCGAGCGTGTGCGATTGTGGCTAACCTACTGGATCCACAAGCAATTATCTTGTCCGGGGGCCCGGCGCAGAACAATCTTTTGCTGGCGAGGGAAGTCGAGGCAGAGCTGAAAGGACTGGTCCCCGCGTGGGAACTTCGGCGGCTTCGCGTAAGCTGTTCGACGCTCGGCTACCACGGCGGTGTGTTGGGGGCGGCCGCGTTAGCTTTGTCGCACGGGGCGGTTTAGAAACTGAACCCGAAGTCGAACATCAGGTTAAACCAATGGTCCTTGGTGGAGTTGGCCGGCACGTTGCCCACCGCCTGTCCGTTGGTCGTACCGGCGATGTACTGGAGGATCGTACCGACTTTGAAGTTGTGGTTCGAATCCAGGTAATAATCGGCTTCGGCAAGTCCATAGCCGCCCCACCCACCTCGCGTCGTACACGTGTAGCACTGCGTGGAATAGTATCCGCCCGACGGAGCGGTTTCCGAATAGTGCAGATACGCGGCGCCGCCACCGACGGACACGGCAAACCGGTCCGACGGAAGAGGAAGGTAGACACGGCCGCCCAGCGGGATCATAAATTCATGGTCTCCGCCCTGCACGGGGCCAAAATTCGTCTGCACGGCGTTGGCGTTGTTTGCCGCACCAAATGCGATCTGCATGCCGGCGTCGGCCTGGAAATATTTGTCAAACCGGTAGCCGAAGCCGAAACCGAATAGTGGCGCCGCGCTCAGGTAATTTGTCGAGTTGCCGGTTGGGATGGCCGGCCCAAGTCCCAACCAGAGATTGTACTTATGGAAGTCGTCACTGCTTTGCCCGTACGCGACTGTGGCGGCGAGCAAAAAGCCACAAACGAACAGATTTCGACGCATATAGCTTTAGTTTACAGGTGAGTTGCGTTGCCAGCTATCCCCTGATTCCATGATTTTGCAGAAGATATGCCTTGAGCCGTCCGGTTGAAGGCGTCGATGGCCCCAGGAGGGCGCCGGAGGCGAGGCGCGGGGGATAGCGGGAACTTTTGTCTTCGGAAGAGGGTCTAAACTGTTGACAGATGGTGTCTGGGCGTTTCAGGATGTCCAGAGAATGAATTTCATGGCCGCTGCTGTGCGTGGGCTTACATCAGAACCCTTGAGTGACACCGCGGATGGGAATCAGCAGTCCGTCCTGGACCAGGAGCGCGAGTTGATTGGCGAGCTGCGCGCCGGCCGGGAGCAGGCGTACGAAAGGTTGATCGCCGAATATCAACATCCGGTGTATGGCCTCATCTACCGGCTGCTGGGAGACGCGACGGAATCGGCCGATGTCACGCAGGAAGTTTTCTTAAAGATCTTCCGGAACATCGCCACGTTCCGGGAGCACAGCAGCCTGCGCACCTGGATTTACCGGATCGCGGTGAACGAGGCCTACAACTACAAGCGGTGGTTCTCGCGGCATCACCGGCAGGAGATCAGTACGGATCCGGCGGAGCCGGAGCGGGGGACGGTGTGGCAGGCGAACGGGCCAAGTCCGTTTGAACTGGCCGCGGGCCAGGAGATGCGGGCGAAGGTGGAGCGGGCTCTCACGCTGCTGAACCCGAACTTCCGGGCGGCGGTGGTTTTGCGCGATATCGAGGACCTCAGCTACGACGAGATTGCGGCGATTCTGGAGGTATCGCTGGGAACGGTGAAATCGCGGATTCTTCGGGGGCGGGAAGCGCTGCGGCGCCTGCTGACCGCGGAATTCGAAAACGAGGCTCAATCTGCCTGGGTTCATCGGGGCCTGGGTCTTGCGAAGACGGTGGATTAGATTTTATGGATTGCAAGACGGCAATGCGCGCCCTGCTCGCCAGTGAAGCCGGGATGGGCAACCGCGACGAGTATGGCGGCGAGGCGGCAGGCCGGGACACAGTCGAAGGCCATCTGCACGAATGTGTGGACTGCACACGCCGGCTGGAAGAGCAGCAGCGGATCCGGCGGGCTCTCGGCAGTCTTCCGCGGCCCACGGCGCCTGTGGAGCTTTCCTGGAAGCTGCGGTCGACCGCTGCGCGCGAGCTGACTTTGGCGCGGCGGGCGGGGGGTTCCGGTTCGCGGTGGGGGGACTGGCTGTCGCGGCGGCGCCTCGCATTCCGGAACGAGATGCGGCCTCTGGCGCTGCCGTTGGCGGGCGGCGTCTGCTCGGCGGTGCTGCTGTTCAGCATGGTGCTGCCGACGTTCACGCTGGCTCGGGGCACGTCGCCGGACGTGCCAACCAATCTGTCTACGCCGGCGAGCGTGCGAAGCATGGCTCCGCTCGGGTTCGGCGCCGGGGAAGCGGTGGTGGACCTGACGGTGGACGGCAGCGGGCGAATCGTCGATTACGATATTGTCAGCGAAAACGGGGCATCGAAAGATGCGCTTCGCCGCAGCATCGAGAACACCCTGCTGTTCACGACGTTCAACCCCGGCACTTCGTTCGGCCAACCGACGTATGGGCGCATCCGCCTCACGTTCCGCAGCAGCCGCATCGAAGTTCGCGGCTGAGGGCAAGCCGGGATCGCCGAGCAGGCGCGATGGCGGTTGTTATCATGAACCTTAGATGCCAGAAGTGCCCGTTGTGGTCATCGTCGGACGGCCCAACGTGGGCAAATCCACCCTGTTTAACGCAATAACCGGGACGCGCCGCTCCATTGTCGGCAATGAGCCTGGGATAACCCGGGACCGCATTCACGGCGAGGCCGCTTATCGCGGCCGGCGGTTCGAATTGATCGACACCGGTGGGATCATTCCCAACGACGAGGAACTGATTCCGAGCGAGATTCTGCGCCAGGCGCGCGTGGCGCTCGATCGGGCGAGCCAGATCGTCTTTCTGATCGATGGCCGGACCGAGATCACATCCGCGGACCGCGACCTGGCGCAGATGCTGCGCAAGCTAGGGAAACCGGTCACGCTCGCGGTGAACAAGATCGACAGTGCGCGCGGCGAGGACCTGGCGCACGAGTTTCACGCTCTTGGCTTCGAACCCGTCGTGCCTGTATCGGCCGAGCACCGGCTGGGAATCGAAGACCTGCTCGATGATGTGACGCGGGACTTCCCGGTGAGCGAGGAGCAGGCGAATGAACCGGAGCAGGTGATTCGCGTCGCGATCATCGGGCGGCCGAACGTAGGGAAGTCGACGCTGCTCAATGCGCTCACCGGCTCGGAGCGCTCCATCGTGTCTCCGGAAGCGGGGACGACCCGGGATGCCGTGGACGAACGGGTGGAGGCCGGCGGGACGGTATTCGAGTTCGTCGATACGGCCGGGATCCGGCGCAAGGGCAAGACCCGGCACATGGCGGAGAAACTGAGCGTGGTGATGGCGCGGCGCCATATCCGGATGGCGCACGTGGTTCTGATGCTGATAGACGCCACCGAAGGCGTCACCGGGACAGACGCAACGATCGGCGGCTATGCGCACGAAGACGGGCGCGCGGTGGTTCTCTCGGTGAACAAGTGGGACACGCGAAAGGATCAGGACCGGAGTAAGTTCGAGCAGCAAGTGCGCGACCAGTTCAAGTTTCTCGAGTACGCGCAGATCGTGTTTCTTTCGGCGAAGACAGGCCGGGGGGTAAAGCGGTTGTTCGCGATGATTCGCCGCGCCTATGATTCGGCGTCCACCCGGGTGCCGACCGGCGAACTGAACCGCTTCGCTGAGGTGCTTCACTTTGAGACCGACGTGAAGATCAAGTACATCACGCAGGCCTCCATCCGCCCGCCGACCTTCGTAGCGTTTACCGACCGTCCGCTGCACTTCTCCGCCGAGCGGTTCCTGGCGAATCAGCTACGAAAACGGTTCGGCTTCGAAGGCACCCCGATCGTGATCAAGACGAAACGGCGGTAGGGCCGCTACTGGAGGGCGAGTGTGACGGTGTTGCCGGTGCGCGTGCCGGCCGTGACGTAGAGCGGCACGGCAGATCCGGACGGGATGCCGGTGGGGATCTGGAAGTTCACTTGATAAAGTCCGGTGAACCCCGGCGCAAGACCCGAGAATGTGACAGGAGCGGAAACCGCCGGAGAGCCGAGAAACACTTGTACGGGCAGGGTTGTCCTGTCCAAGCCCCCGGAGGCGTGCGTGGCGCCGAGGCCGGTGCAGTAAAGCTGAACATACTCGCCGGCGGCGGCTGGGTTGGAGGCGGTGACCGGGAGTTCCGAAGTGTTATGGAGCGCGACGGCGGCGCCCGCACCGCTGGCGTCCTGGGTGAAGATGGCCGGGACGGCGGGGTCGAGGAGAAGGTTCAGCGTGATTGCTCCGCCGGGATTGCTTACTTGGAGGGGGACGAGACCGGACAGGCTCGCGGGGAGGTAGGCGTTGATCTGCGCCGGGCTGACGTAGAGCAGCGGGATGTCGCTTCCTCCCGCCGAGACAGTGACATTGCCAAGTTGCAGCGGCAGCGTGGCGGAAGAGGACGACGCGATGAGGGAACTCAGTCCGGAGCCGTAGATCGAGATGAGCGAACCGGCGGCGAGATCGAGAGTGGGGACAGCGGCAGCGGCCGTCTGGACGCGATAGACGAGCGGCGCCGGTTTGATGAGGGAGGCGCGGGCTCCTCCGGCGGCGACCGTAAACGCGGTGCTTTGCGCACCGGCGGCGGTGGTGTAGCGAAGCGAGTTCGAGGCCGCCGGAACAAACTCGGCATAGAATGTTGCGGTGGCGCCGGACTGAAACGCGGTTGCCGGGGTTCCGAATGTGACGCCGGAGGCGCTCGCATCGAGGGATCCGGCCGCGGTATCGAACTGCAGGAGGCTGCCGCCGTACTTGGAAAGCACGGGATCCTGGTCCGGCGGCGTACCGATGGACGTCCAATCCGTGGAGCCCCCGAGGAAAGAGCGAATGATCTCTCCCGGCAGGTGGGATGTGGAGGTTACGTTGGCGATTGCCGGGCCATTGCAGGGAAAAAGCGACAGGCTCGTATGGCAGTAGGGGACAACGCGGGTGCGCGCAAGCGGGGCAAACGGCGAGAACGCAAGCGATGCGGAGGTGAGCGAAACCACGCCATCGCTGGCGTTGGGCAGAGTAAGGGAACCGTTCGAGTAGATGGCGGCGTTTCCGACCACGGCGATGGCATCGACGCCTCGCAGGTCGTCGGCATCCTGATTCCATGTGTTGAGATCCGCGAGGAAACGGCTGCCGAGAGCCATCTCCGAGGTCTGCGGGCCAAGGAAGGAAGCGAGGGAGGCGACGGGCGTGCCGAAATTCGGCGTGGCCAGCAGGACGAGTTTACGGATGGCTGGGGTGGCCGGAGGCTGAAACGATCCCGCTGTGTTTTGTTTTCCCGCCAGATAGCTGCGCACGATGAGGCCGCCCATGCTGTGCGCGACGACGTCGACGGTGGTGACGCTTGATCCGTCCAGATTCTTGAGCGAGGCAAGATAGTTTCCGAAGTCCTGGCCCAGCGTTTCGATTGACGCGCCGGGATACTGGCAGTTATTGAAGAAGTACACGGCGGCGCCGTCCTGGGTAAGGTACTGCTGCAGGTTGCCGAAGGTGCCGCTCGAGGAAGCGGTAGGGTCGCAGGCGATCTGAAATCCGTTGACCAGAACGACGGGCGGCCGCTGCTGTGCACTCAGCAGGAACCAGGAATTCAGTAAGAGAAGCGCCGCGCGAGACCTCATTTCGTCAGTATGTCGCAGAGCGCGGGCCCCGGGCACGGGCTAAAATTGCGGTCATGGAATACCGTCACCTGCTGGTTCGCCGGGATGGTGCGGTGGGGACTCTGACGCTGAACCGGGGCGAGCGGCGCAATGCGCTCTCGCTCGAGCTGATGCGGGAGCTCATCGCCGGACTGGAAGAGTTTGGCCGCGAGGAAGACTTGAAGGCCGTTATCCTTGGCGCCGCCGGGACCGCGTACTGTTCGGGGCACGACTTACGGGAACTTCACGAAGCGGACGCGGAACAGCATCGGGAGACCTTTGCCACCTGTACGCGCCTGATGGAAACGATCCAGCAGATACCGCAACCGGTGATCGCGCAGGTGCAAGGCATCGCCACGGCGGCGGGTTGCCAGTTGGTGGCCACCTGCGATCTGGCCATTGCCAGTCAGGAGGCCGGTTTCGCTACGCCGGGAGTGCGTATTGGCCTGTTCTGCAGCACGCCGATGGTGGCGCTGACGCGGTCGATCGGCCGGAAGCGGGCGATGGAAATGCTGCTTACGGGAAGGCTGGTGAGCGCGGACGAGGCCGCAGACTGGGGTTTGGTGAACCGCGCCGTGCCCGCCGGCGCGCTGGAGACGGAGACGCGCGCCCTTGCGGGGCGCATTGCGGAAGCGAGCCGCTACATCGTTCGTACGGGGAAGCGGGCATTTTACGCGCAGATTGAACTCGACCAGCACCGAGCCTACGAGTACACGAGCGACGTGATGACGCAGAACGCCCAGGCGCCGGACGCGCATGAGGGAATCGGGGCGTTCCTCGGAAAGCGGGAACCGTGCTGGACCGGCCGCTGACTACGCTTGCGCCGGGCTTAGCCAGACTCACGGTATCGTTGGCCATTGTGGCCGCGATCACGCTGGTCTGCTACGCGATCGTGCCAGTGAACGCCGCCACAGCGGGCTTCATCTATCTTCTGGCCGTATTGTTGATCGCCAGCACGTGGGGTCTGGTGGAAGCGGCGGGAGCTTCGATTGCGGCGGTGTTCTGTTTCAACTTTTACTTCCTGCCGCCGGTGGGCACGCTCACGATCGCGGATCCGCAGAACTGGGTGGCTCTGTTCACGTTTTTGGTGACGTCGATTGTGGCGAGTCAACTTTCGCGGCGCGCGCAGCAGCGGACAGTGGACGCCGTATCGAGCCAGCGCGAGATGGAGCGTTTGTACGCGCTGGGCCGGGCCATTTTGCTGGCCGGGCCGCAGGAAGACGCCGGGCGTGAGATTGCGCGCCAGGTGGCGAGAATTTTCGAACTCGAGGGAGTGGCGCTGTACTCGCGGCGCGACGGCGTCATCTATCAGGCGGGAGCGGCCGACCTTTCCGATCTCGAAGACAAGCTTCGGCAGGTCGCCCTGGAGGCGAGCGTGGTGACGGACAAACCGGCGCGAACGACGCTGGTGGCGATCCGTCTGGGAGGCGAACCGATCGGCAGTCTGGCGATCCGCGGCACGGCGCCATCGGATGCGGCGCTGCAGTCGGTGTGTAACCTGGCCGCGATCAGCCTGGAGAGGGTGAAGATCCAGGAAACATTCACGCAGGCCGAGATCGCGCGGCGAAGCGACACGCTGAAATCCACGCTGCTCGATGCGATCGCGCATGAGTTCCAGACGCCGCTCACGGCGATTCGGGTCGCCGCGAGCGCGCTGCTGGAGGGGCCACCTCCCGACGCCGATTCGCAGACCGACCTGCTGAGGGTGGTGAACGAAGAGTCGGCGCGTCTGAGCCGGCTTGTGCGCGAAGCTATCCGCATGGCGCGGATTGAAACCGGGAAAGTGCAATTGCAGCGCAGCCCGCAGAACGTGCGAAATTTGGTGGAGCAGACGCTTAGCGGCATGAGCGCGAAACTGGACGGCCGTCCCCTCACCGTGGTTGTCGACCCGGACCTGCCGGAGCTTTCCGTGGACGCGGAGTTGATTGAACTGGCGCTGCGCCAGATTCTGGATAACGCCGTGAAGTATTCCCCGCAAGGCTCTCCCCTGATCGTCGAAGCGAAGCGCGACGAGGGCGGTGTGATTCTAAGCGTGACGGATCGAGGACCGGGAATTGCCGAGTGGGAGCAATCGCGCATTTTTGAGAAGTTTTACCGCGGCATCGAGATGGCGAGTCCGACAGCCGGTTCCGGCATGGGTCTGGCGATTGCGCGTGAGATTGTGCAGGCTCATGCAGGCGAGATTTGGGTGGACAGCAAACTAGGGGAGGGGTCGCGATTTTCGATCTCCCTGCCGTCGAATCCGGAAGTGGGGATATGAGCGCGGGCCGGATTCTGGTGGTAGACGACGAACCGCAAGTGCGGCGGGTGATGCGAACCACGCTCACGGCGCGAGGCTACGAGGTGGGCGATGCGCGAAGCGGGGAAGAAGCCCTGGAGAAAGTTCGCCAGGAGACGTATGACCTTGTGCTGCTGGACGTGAATCTGCCGGGCATGGGAGGCATCGAGACGTGCCGCGCTTTGCGGGCCGGTTCCGACATCGGCATCATCATGCTTACGGTTCGCGACTCGGAGAAAGACAAGATCGAAGCCCTCGATGCCGGCGCGGACGATTACGTCACGAAGCCGTTTAGTTCGCCGGAATTACTGGCGCGAATCCGCGCCACGTTACGGCGTTCGCCCACGACCCCCGACCTTGGCCCAACACTGTTGCGGCTAGGCGAGATTGAAATCGACTTTCAGGCCCGTCATGTCCGGACGCCGGAAGCCAGCCTGCATCTAACTCCGAAGCAGTTCGACCTGCTCCGCTACCTGGCCGGCCATCCGAACAAGGCCATCAGCCACCGCGAACTCTTGCAGGCCGTATGGGGACCGGACTACGGCGATCAAGTCGAGTACCTGCGCGTGTTCATCAATCAGCTCCGCAAAAAGATTGAGCCGAATCCGGGCAACCCACAGTATCTGCTCACCGAACCGTGGATGGGTTACCGTTTCAATCTTCCTCCCGAGGCATAAACCGGCGGTTTACAACTTCCTGACGGCCCATTTATGCCTTCTTAATGCGGGCTGTCCTATCGTCAAGGTGGAGACCAGCCCGGAAGGGGCCTATACGTATGCTTGATGTCCTTTACCTCCTTGCCGGAGGCTTATTCTTTGCGGTTCTTTGGGCCTTCACGAAGGCCTGCGAAAGGCTTTGACAGATCCCATGGACTACGCATTGGGTGGAATCGTGGCTGTATTTCTGTTCGGATATCTGATCTACGCGCTGCTGAAGCCGGAAAAGTTCTGAGGACGTTCGATGACATCTGACGGCATCCTTCAAATCCTGCTGTACTTCGCGGTAATCGCCGCGATGACCAAGCCTGTTGGCGCCTTCCTGGCGAAGGTCTACGATGGGGAGCGGACGTTCCTCCATCCGGTGCTGCGCCCTGTGGAGAGGCTGATTTACCGCCTTGGAGGCGTACGGGAGACCGAGAATCAACGGTGGACGCAGTACGCCGGGTCGCTAGTCGCTTTCAGCCTGGTGAGCTTCTTGTTTGTTTATGCGTTCGAGCGGCTGCAGGGCCTGCTTCCGTTGAATCCGCAGCATTTCGGGGCAGCGCAGGTAAGTCCGGACCTTGCCTTCAACACGGCGGTGAGTTTCCTGACCAATACGAACTGGCAGTCCTATAGCGGCGAATCGACGTTCAGCTATCTGGTCCAGATGGCGGCGCTTGCGGTGCAGAACTTCGTCTCCGGCGCGGCTGGAGTCGCCGTGGCCATCGCGATGGCGCGGGGCTTCGCGCGGCAGCAGGCGCACAGCATCGGCAACTTCTGGGTGGACTTGACCCGCGGCGTGCTTTACGTATTCCTGCCGTTGTCGTTGCTTGGGGCGCTGGTGCTCTGCTCGCAGGGTGTCATCCAGAACTTCCACGCCTACGAGCAGGTGAAAACCGTCGAGGGCGGGACGCAGGTGATTCCGCAGGGCCCGGTCGCTTCGCAGGAAGCGATCAAGATGGTGGGCACGAACGGCGGCGGATTTTTCAATGCCAACTCGGCGCACCCTTACGAAAATCCGACGCCGGTGACGAACTTCGTGCAGATCGTCATGATCTTTCTGATTCCCGCGGGGCTGACGTATACATTCGGCCGGATGGTGGGAGATACGCGCCAGGGGTGGGCGCTGTTTGCGGCGATGTCGATTCTGTTTTTGGCAGGGGTGTTTGTAGCCTACCCCGCCGAGCAGGCCGGTAATCCGATTCTGGCGAAGTTGGGCATCGAAACGGCGCCGACTAACATGCAGCCGGGCGGAAATATGGAAGGCAAGGAGGTGCGCTTCGGGATTGCATCTTCGGCATTGTTCGCCGTCATCACCACGGACGCAAGCTGCGGGGCGGTGAACTCGATGCATGACAGCTTCACGCCGCTGGGCGGGCTCGTGCCGCTGTTCAACATCCAACTCGGCGAGGTCGTGTTCGGAGGCACTGGCGCCGGGTTGTATGGGATGTTGTTGTTCGCGATTCTGGCTGTGTTTATCGCCGGCCTAATGGTGGGGCGGACGCCGGAGTACATCGGCAAGAAGATCGAACAGAAGGAAGTGAAAATGGCGATGCTGGCGCTGATTTCCACCGCCGCGAGCGTTCTCGTGTTCGCGGGCATCAGCGCGGTAGTGCACTTTTCCAAAGGCGGTTATTTCAATCCGCCGGGGCCCGCGATGGCGAACCTCGGTAACGGCGGGCCACATGGATTCTCGGAATTGCTCTACGCGTACTCGAGCGCCGCGGGCAATAACGGCAGCGCCTTCGCTTCGATCAACACGAACACGCCCTGGTTTAACCTCTCGCTGGGTTTCGGCATGCTGATCGGCCGGTTCCTGTTCATTATTCCGCTGCTGGCGGCGGCCGGAAGTCTGGCCGCCAAGAAGCGCGTGCCCGCGACAAGCGGAACGTTTCCGACGCATGGAGGCCTGTTCACCGGACTTCTGATCGGCACGGTGATCATCGTCGGTGCGCTCACATTTTTCCCGGCTCTGGCGCTTGGCCCGATCGTCGAGCATTTCCTCATGCACGAGGGCAGACTGTTTTCCGCTTTGTTGACGGGAGCCTGGAGCTAAGCCATGACGGTGACGATGCAAGATCCGAAGACGGACGAAACGGTTCTGATTCCCAAGCGGCTGGCGAAGGCGCGGCCGCTGCTTGATCCCTCGATCGTACGGCGCGCGTTGAAGGATTCTCTGCTGAAGTTGAATCCCGTTACACTGGCGAAAAACCCGGTGATTTTTGTCGTAGAGATCGGCGCGGCCGTCACGTCGGTGCTGTTGGTCCGCGATGCGATTCGCGGGGAATCCGGTTTGGGGTTCCCCTTCCAGATCGCGCTCTGGCTCTGGTTCACGGTGTTGTTTGCGAACTTCGCCGAAGCGATGGCGGAGGCGCGCGGCAAGGCGCAAGCGGATTCGTTGCGCAAGACACGGACTGACTCGATGGCGCGCCGGGTGTTGAGCGGCGGCAGGACGGAACTGGTACCGGCTTCAAGACTGCGGGCGGGCGATCTGGTGGAATGCCAGGCGGGCGAAATCATCCCCGGCGATGGCGACGTGGTGGATGGCATTGCGACCGTGGATGAGTCTGTGATCACGGGCGAGAGCGCGCCGGTGATTCGCGAATCGGGCGGCGACCGCAGCGCGGTGACGGGCGGGACCAAGGTTCTGTCCGACCACATCACGGTGCGCATCACGTCGAATCCGGGCGAGACGTTTCTGGACCGGATGATTGCGCTGGTGGAAGGCGCCGAGCGGCAGAAAACGCCGAACGAGATCGCGTTGAATATTCTCATCTCCGGCCTTACGCTCATCTTTTTGTTGGCCGTGGTCACACTGCAGCCGTTCGCGGTTTACAGCGTGGCCGCGGCGGGCGCAGGCCATGTGCCGACGGTGGCCGTGCTCATCGCGCTGCTTGTCTGCCTGATCCCGACGACGATCGGCGGGCTGTTGTCGGCGATCGGCATCGCGGGCATGGATCGCGTGATGCAGCACAACGTGCTGGCCATGAGCGGGCGGGCGGTGGAAGCCTCGGGCGATGTGAACACACTGCTTCTCGACAAGACGGGAACGATCACGCTGGGAAATCGCCAGGCGGTGGAGTTGATCCCGGTCGAGGGCGTCACGGAAATGGAGATGGCGAACGCCGCGCAGTTGTCCAGCCTTGCCGATGAAACGCCGGAGGGCCGGTCCGTGGTGGTGCTGGTGAAGGAAAAATACGGGCTCCGATCGCGCGAGATCGCCGAACAGCACGCGCGGTTCGTACCGTTCTCGGCGTACACGCGGATGAGCGGCGTCGATATCGACGGCAGGCGCCTGCGGAAAGGCGCAACGGAGGCGATCGCGAATTTCGTGCAGCAGGAAGGCGGCTCGGTGCCGGCGTCGTTTCTGGAAGTCTCCGACCGCATCGCGCGGGCCGGGGGCACGCCGCTGGCTGTCGCCGACGGCCCGCGCCTGCTCGGTGTGATTCACCTGAAGGACATCGTGAAAGGCGGGATGCGGCAGCGCATCGCGCAACTCCGGGCGATGGGGATCCGCAGCGTAATGATTACGGGGGACAATCCGTTGACCGCGGCCGCGATTGCGTCCGAAGCCGGTGTGGACGATTTTCTCGCGCAGGCGACGCCGAAGGACAAGCTTGAGTTCATCAAGCGCGAGCAGGGCGAAGGGCGGCTGGTGGCGATGACGGGCGACGGCACCAACGACGCGCCGGCGCTGGCGCAAGCCGACGTCGGCCTGGCGATGAACACGGGAACGACCGCGGCGAAGGAAGCCGGCAACATGGTCGACCTCGACAGCAATCCGACAAAGCTTATCGAGGTGGTGGCGATCGGCAAACAGCTCCTGATTACGCGCGGAGCACTGACGACGTTTTCTATCGCCAACGATGTCGCAAAGTACTTCGCGATTATCCCGGCCATGTTCGCCGCCACTTATCCGGCCCTGGACCGGCTGAACATCATGCGGCTGCACTCACCGCAAAGCGCGGTGCTGGCCGCCGTCATCTTCAACGCGCTGATCATCATTGCTTTGGTGCCGCTGGCGTTGCGCGGGGTGAAATATCAGCCGCGCGACGCGGCCGGACTGCTGCGACGGAACCTGCTCGTTTACGGTGTCGGCGGGCTTCTGGCGCCTTTCCCCGGCATCTGGGTGCTGGACCGGCTGCTGGCGGTTCTGAAACTGGCTTAGGAGATCTTTATGTGGCGTCAGATCGCTCCCGCATTCCGTATCACTGCTCTTTTCACGATCCTGACCGGGCTGATTTACCCGGCGTTGGTCACTGCCGTTTGCCAGGTGTTTTTCCCGTTCCAGGCGAACGGCAGCCTGATTCGCAGCGGCGGCGCCGTCATCGGGTCTAGCTTGATCGGGCAGAATTTTCATCGGCCGGAATACCTGCAGCCACGGCCGTCGGCAGCCGGAAATGACGGCTACGATCCAACCGCATCCGGTGGGTCGAATCTCGGGCCGACGAATCCGAAGCTGATTGACCGGGTTCGCGCCGCCGCCGCGCAGTTCCGCCGGGACAACCCGTCAGCGACCGGACCTCTTCCGGCGGATCTGCTGACGAGTTCGGCAAGCGGTCTCGATCCGGATCTGAGTCCGGAGTCGGCGCTGCTGCAGGCGGACCGGATCGCGGCCGCGCGGCGGGCGCCGGAAGCGGCTGTGCGCGAGTTGATCGAAAAACACATCACCGGACGCACCGCGGGCCTGCTGGGTGAGCCGCGCGTGAACGTGCTCGAAACGAACCTCGACCTCGACCGGCGATTCCCAAAGCATTGATGCCGATTCCAACGATAATGGAATTGCGCGAGGTGCTTCCTCGACTTTGCCCGATATTCCCGTAAAGCGACCAGATCCCGAACAACTCCTGCGGCAGGTGGAGGCGGAAGAGGACTTCAGCCGGCGCGGGCGGCTGAAAGTGTTCCTCGGCTATTCCTCCGGGGTCGGCAAGTCCTTCCGCATGCTGGATGAGGCCCGGCGGCGGCAGGAGCGCGGCCAGGATGTCGTGGTCGCGGCGGTGCAAGACAAGCGGCCCGGCGACGTGGATGCGTTGCTGGCCTCCCTGGAAACCATCCCAATGCGGATGATCAACGGGCAGTCTGCCATGGACGTGCCGGCGATTCTGCGGCGCCATCCCGAAGTGGTCGTGGTGGATGGGCTGGCCTTCAAGAACCCTCCGGGAAGCGAGAACGCGGAGCGTTGGCAGGATTGCGAGGAGATCCTCGATGCGGGCATCTCGGTGATCGGGTCTGTCAACCTGCAGTACATTGCCGAAATGCGGGAGCAGGTGGAGGCGCTGACGGGCAAGCAGGTCACCGATACGATTCCCAGAAGCTTTTTGAGCGGGGCCGACGAGATTGTCGTTGTCGATGCACCGCCGGAGCAGCCGTCCCTGCAGGAGTCCCTTGGCCCGCAAGCGCAGGAACGGCTATCGGCGCTGCGGGAACTGGCCCTGGTGCTCGCCGCCGACGTCGTCGACAAGCAGTTGGAAGCGTATCTGGAGCGGCATGGCATCGAGAATCTTTGGGGCACGCAGGAGCGAATCCTGGTTTGCGTGACGCCGCGCGCCAACGTAGAACCGATGATCGCCAGCGGAAGGCGGAACGCGGACCGGTTTCACGGCGAACTGTTCGCCTGCTACGTCGAGCAGGACGAATTATCTCCGGAGGACCGCGCGGCCCTGGAGGCAAATCTTACCGTGGCGCGCCAGGCTCGCGCAGAGATTGAGATTCTCCATGGCGAGGACCCGATTCACGCCATCATGAGCTTTGCCCGCGAGCGCGGCATCACGCAAATTTTCGTCGGCCACAGTCTTCGCGAGGGCTTTTTGACACGCATCTTCGGCGGTCCGGTGGACAAGTTCGTGCGCGCCGCCGATGGCATCGACGTGCGGGTGTTCCCGCATTGAGCCGCCTATGACGGAAACCTCCCGCGGCGAACTGAAGGTGTTTCTCGGTTATGCGGCCGGCTCCGGCAAGACCTATGAGATGCTGAGCCAGGGCCAGGAGCTGCTGCGGCGCGGCGTCGACGTCGTTATCGGATACTTCGAATCGCACGGGCGCCTGGACACGATCGCGAAAGCGGAGGGCCTGCCCGTGATTCCCCGCCGCCGCATCGAGTATCGCGGCGCGACTTTCGAGGAAATGGATACACTGGCCATACTTGCCCGGCGGCCCGAGGTGTGCCTGGTGGACGAACTGGCGCATACCAACGTACCCGGCAGCGAACGCGCCAAGCGTTGGCAGGACGTGGAGGTTCTTCTCGAAGCCGGCATCAACGTCTATACGACGGTAAACGTTCAGCACCTGGAAAGCTTGAACGGGCAGGTGTGGCAGATTACCGGCGTGCGGGTGCGCGAGACGATTCCGGACTGGGTGCTGGCGAATGCGGCGGAAGTGGTGATGGTGGACGTCACTCCGCGGGCGCTGCTGAACCGCCTGGAACGCGGCGCGGTGTACGCTCCGGAGAAGGCGCGCCAGGCGATGGAGAATTTCTTCCAGGAATCGCACCTGGCGGCGCTGCGCGAACTTGCCCTCCGCCAAACGGCGCACGAGGTGGACACGCGGCAGGCGCCGCCATCCGGCGAGGGCGCGCAGGCGGCTCAGGCGTCCGCCGAGCGTCTGCTGATTCATATCACCGCCGATCCGTCTTCGGCCGAATTGATCCGGCGCGGCAAGCGCATCGCGGATCATCTGCGAGCGCCTTGTGTCGCGGTCGCCGTGTGTCCGCCGCCGGGCATCGAGAGCCTGGCGCACGCCGAGCGCGAGGCCGTGGAACGCCATCTGAACTTCGCACGGAACCTGCACGTTGAGACGCGAGTGCTCACCGGCGAAGATCCCGCCAAGGCGCTGGTTGAGTTCGCGGGGCTGAATCAGATTACGCAGCTCTTCGTCGCCCGTCCACGCTACTCGCGCTTCCAGTTGCCGGTAGGGCTGAACCTGGTGCATCGCGTGGTACGTCTGGCGCGTACGATTCAAGTTATCGTCGTCGCCGAGCGGCACCGCCGCTGAGCGAGTTATTCGCCTTCGAGCGTGAACCGGTAGGTACCGGAGGAGGCGTCGAAAACGACCTCGTCGCCCTGTATGCGCGCGCCATGGATTCCCTCGTCGCCCGGCACGTATTGGCCGTCGCGCCAAACCGCGTGGCCGCCCTCTGTGACGGTGAACTTCGTCATTTCGAGCTCCTTCGGAATTGCGATTTCGGCGCCGGCGCCGGGGGGAATGGTCACCTCCAGCGTCACGCGGCCCGCCTCTCGCGTGCACGCCGAGACAATTTGTCCACGCGGCGAGCCGATGCTCGCGCTGACCCATCGCAGGTCTTCGACCGGATGGGGAGCGATGCGGATATGGCGGTAGCCGGCGCCATCGGGCGCGATGGCGATCCCGCCGAGCGTCTCGTAAAACCAGGCGCCGACGCTTCCGAACATGGCATGATCCTGCGAGTTCATCGACGGTCCCACCTTTTGCTGCCAAAGCTCCCACAGCGTCGTGGCGCCATTGGCGATCATGTAGCCCCAACTCGGAAAGCTCGTTTGCGCCGCCAGTTCATACGCCAGGTCCGTGCGGCCGATTTCGCTCAACACCGGCAGCAGGTAGCGTACGCCGATGAAGCCCGTCGTGATGTGTGTGTCGTGGTAGTAGACGATGTCGTTTTGGAGATTACCCGCCACGCGCCCGCGTTCCCGCGGCCCCGGCACGCCCATTGCGATCGCCATCGCGTCCGCGGTTTGCGTGCCGTTGGCGTAATTGCCGGTCGAGGCGTCGTAATACTTCTGCTGGACGGCGGCGCGGATGCGGTCCTCGAGTTGGCCGTACATCTGCGCATCGGCGTTGTGGCCGAGGACCGAGGCGATCGAAGCCAGCGTCTTCACGTCGTGCAGGTAATAGAGCGAGGAAACGAACTCGGCCGGCGTATGGACGATCGGCACCCAGTCCCCGTAGTGGTAGTAACTCAGCACATCCCCCTTGGCTTGCGTGCCGAGGAACGCGATGTACTTTTTCAGGCCGTCGTAGTTTTCTTCGAGGATGCGGCGGTCGCCGTAATGGCGCCACATCTGCCAGCAGAGTTCCGGATAGGCCGTGCCCCACGCCGGATCCGAAGGCTGTCCGCCATAGCGCAGCGGCACGGTGTCGGCGAGGCTTCCGTCTTTGCCTTGCGCGTCACGGATGTCGCGGATGAAATTCGCATCAAATGCGGCCATGTCGAAGTTATCCATGGCCTCTTCGGCGGTGATCTGGGCGTCGCCCATCCATCCCTGCCGCTCGTCGCGCTGGTCGCAATCGGTCGGAATGCCGAACAGATTCGTCAGTTGCGACCATCCGATGATGCGTTGGATGTCGTTTAACACCGGCTTCGAAGCGGCGAATCCCCCCGTGGTCCGGACCGCGGTGTGAACGATGATTGCGCGCACCGTGTCGAGCGACGGCGCGCCGGGCAGACCTCGCACCTCAACGTATCGGAAGCCGTGATAGGTGAAGCGAGGCTGGTACCACTCGCCGCCCTCGCCGCGCAGGGTGTAAATGTCACGGGACTTTGCCTGCCGGAGGTTCTCGCGATTGATGCGGCCATCGGGATAGACGAGCTCGCTGTAGCGCAGGGTGACTTCGGTTCCGCGCGGGCCGCTCACATGCAAACGCGCCCAGCCGCTCATGTTCTGGCCGAAATCGTAGACGTAAACGCCGGGCTCCGGGTTCGACATCGACTTCGGCGCCATTTCTCCCACCGCTTCGATGGCGGGCATCATTTCGGCCGAACGCTCTCCTTCCGAGCCGGCAAGGGTTTTCGCCGCGCGCCAGTCCCCGTCGTGGAACGCCGGCGTGTCCCAGCCCGGCGTTTCGTTGCGCGCGTCGTAGACCTCGCCTTCGTAGATGCCGTTGCTCACGATCGGACCGGAGGCGGCTTTCCAGCTTAGATCGGAAACAATGGTGACGCGCCGGCCGCCCTCGAGTTCCACCTCGATTTGCACGAGCGCGGCGGGTTCGGAGTAATAGGCGTGGAACTGCGGGGCGTGGTCGAGCGTGGCCCAGCCGCCGCCCAGCATCACGCCCACCGCGTTCGGCCCATCCTGCAGCGCGCGCGTGACGTCGTAGACGCTGTAAAGAACGCGCTTGGGGTAAGTCGTGGGCGCGGGGTCGAGCAAGCGATGGCCGATGCGGTGGCCGTTGAGATGAAGTTCGTAGTAGCCTAGCGCGGTGACGTAGGCGCGGGCGCGCTCGACGCGGCCGGCAAGCTCGAAGCTCTTGCGCAGTTCCCCGCCCCCGCCGATCCATTGGGCTTTCCAATCGCTCCGGGCCAGGAGACCCATGTCGAAGCGAGAGGCGTCGCTGTAGGCGGTCTCGTGGCCTCCGGCGTCCCAGGCGCGCACCTTCCAGTAGTATGTGCGGCCGCTTGCCAGGGGCTGGCCGTTGTACTCGATCTGCGTCGTCTCGGAGGAGGCGACGCGCCCGCTGTCCCAGGCATCGCCGCGGCCGGCCTCCAGATTTTGCTCACTCGTGGCGACGAGCACCTGATAAGCGCTCTGATGTTCTCCCCGCCCGGGCCAGTCCAGCATCCAGGAAAACCTGGGCTTTGCCGTGTCGACGCCCATCGGGCGAGTCAAGTATTCGCAGCGTAGATCCTCCGGAGCGCGGATCGCCGCGGGCGCACCGGCGGCGATTCCACAACTCAACACGATCAGGGTGCAGGTCCAGGTTTTGCTCATAGGGCTCGAAAGCGTAGCGTCTCTCCCAGACCAATCTACGCTTGCCCGGTGGGCCGTGGCAATTCGAGCCCTATCGAACCGGCTTGCGACGCTCGGCTATTGGCCGAGAACCAGGTTCGGGTACGTGACTGTGCTCAGCCAGCGGAACACGCCGCCGAGCGTCAGGCCGGATGCCGAGAAACGCGACACACCCGCCTGGGACGGCATATGACTCACGGTCAGGCTCAGTTGTCCGGCCGGCAGTTGCTGCAGAACCTCGACCGGGACGGAGAACTGGCCGGCCGACGCATTTGTGCTGCAGACAAACGCCATGGAGCGGAACTGTTCCGGGTCCGACACGGGCGGCTGGACGCCGGCGCCGAGTTTGTAGGAGCGGCCATAGATCAGCACCATATCGCTTGATCCACCACCCGTCCAAGCGACCTGCAGAGGTGTTGAGCGGCTGAAGGTGGCGCCGTCCACGAAGTTAGAGGTTACTGTGATGAGGGCCGGCACAGCGAGATTCACGGGGCCGAACGCACCCACATCGGCGCCGCCCGCTGCGCTTACGCTGTAGGTCCCCGCGCCCAGCGCTTCCGGCAACGGCGCTGCGTAGAGGACTCCGGAGCCGGAGATCGTATCCGGCAGCACCTGGACGGTAGAATTGGCGCGCGTCTTTAGTGTCAGCACGCCCGCGTCGAGAAATTGCGCCGCACCGAGGAACAGGTCCGGATTCGCACGGGGCCCCTGATAGTAGACGTTGCAGCTATTGGTAGCAGCGGGAGGCACGCCGATGTCGGCAAATCCTCCTGAGGCGACAAAGCGCGCGACAATCACATCAGCCCCATTCCCGCGCCCCGATTGGAAGCCGAAGCCGAAGGCATGCAGCGGAATGCCGGGGTGAGGGCCATAGCCCACCGGGCCTGCGCCGGAACCGCTCCCGGTACCGCCGCCGTTACCGGCATTCCCTCCGGGCCCGCCTTGTCCATTCCCTTGTGAGGCGCCATTCCTGGTTTGTCCCCCGCCAAGCTGACCTAAACCGGAGGCCAGCACCACGGTGCCGTGGCTGCCCTGGGCTATGGTTTCGACCGCGTCAACGCAAGTCTGGCCCGTCGCATGGACGGCGATGGTTGCGATGTTGCTGTCGAAGGACTGATTGTGGATTTGGTCCCGCGAGCGCAGGCGCACCGGGACGGAGCAGCCGGCCGGGGCGTTCTGCGGGACGACAAACTGGATCTGATCTACGCCGGCAAAGCCAGGCGCCCGGCCGGCGTACTGCACTTGCGCTTCGATGCCTCCGATGAAAACCTGCGGCTGAATTACGGCCGGCGCCAGCCCGCTACTTGCCTGCCCGGCTGGTACCGGAGGATCTGTCGCGCCCAAGCCGGTCCCATACATCAAAATGACTTGACCGGGCCGGGCTGTGGTGAGCGGGCCGTTCTGCTGGTACTGGTTCCCGGACCCACCGAGAAGGTTGAGCGCCGCCCCCGGGCCGCGGCCATTGCCGTTCATCGTAAAGAAGCCGAAATTGGCACTCACCAAGGCGGCCGTGAACGGAGCCGACTCGCGGATCTGGTCCTGATCGTGGGTGCGAAGAAGCAGGCGAATCTGGTCTCCGTTGAGATTCGAGGGTAGCTGGCAATTCACCTGTTGCGAGGAGGCGTACATCATCGCGCACGATGCCGTATCGTTTACGACGACCTCGGTCCCGCCAAGTATCGTGGGCAGTGGCAGCGAACCGGCAGCGACCGGAACCGCCGGGCCCAGATTCGCGCCCATGATCGAGATGAGAGCGCCGGGAGCGAGGGCGCTGCCCGGAAAATCGGACGGCGTGAACTTCGCGCCATTCACGACGCCTGTGCCCGCGATCTGAGGCGTTTGGGCCAGGGCGGCAATCGTGAGGCCAGAGAGAACAAGCAGGCAGGTCAGCCGTCCGATCCAGGACGGTGTAGACGGTGATTTTAGATCTGTCATCAGAAACTCCTTCCATCCGAGGGCGTCAAATGCGAGGTTGCATCCGGGGAGCCATCGGGAAAGGCAGACAGATCAACAGGTTTGGGAAAGAGGGTGTACAAATGTTCCGACAAGGGGGGGGTGAGCGCGGCAAATTTTCGACCGGCCGGCCGGGCCGGCGGCCGCACATAACGAAAGCGGCGCCTCCCTCCGGATGGAGGAAAGCGCCGCTTGGGTCCTTCTCTGGATTTGAGCGGGTTCGCTAGAAGTAGAACTTCAGAGCGAACTGCAACTGCCGGGCATCCTGCGAGCCGTAGATCTGACCAAATCCGGCGATACCGATGTTGCCGTTGGCCACCGCCTGCCCAGGAACGCCTATCCCCGGCGAGCCGAGGACGACGGTGTTGGTCAGGTTAATCGCTTCGGCGCGGAACTCGAGCGAATAGCGTTCAGTGAAGCTGAACGACTTCACCAAGCTCACGTCGACGGTATACATGCCAGGACCACGGATGGTGCCGACGCCGCAGTTGCCGAACGTGCCCAGGGGCGGCGCCGCGTAGGAGTTCGGGTTAAACCACTGATAGCCGCCAAACGGCGAGTCCATAGTTCCGAACACATTGCCCGGTGCGATGCAATTGGCGCGGGGTTCCGGCGCATGCGTCTGGGAGCTGTCTTCGTAATTGTTGATGGTGTAGGGGAAACCGCCGCGGAACGTCGGGATGGCGTTTGCCTGCCAGCCGCCCACGATCGCGTCCTCGACCTTGCTCATGTTGCTGCCGTACTTCCGGCCGCGGCCGAAGGGCAGATCGTAGCTCACATAGCCGTTTACCGAATGGGTCACATCGTAGTAGCACGGCCCCCACTGGGATTTGCCGTTGTAGGCATTGGGCCAGTAATAGTCATTCGTGCTCGCCTGCCCACCGTCTCCGTAGTAGCCGATCGAGTTCGTCATGCATTTGGAGTAGGTGTAGTTGAGCTGGAACTGCAGGCCATTGCTCAAGGTCTTCTGGAGGACGACCTGGAGGGCGTCATAGTCCTGATTCGCCGAGGACTGGGTCAGGCGAGCGTTGCCGATCTCGTTCTGCAACGTCGGATTGCCCGACAGGTAATAGCTGGGCGAAACGGTACCGTTCGGATTCAGAATTCCCTGCGAAGCCCAGATCGGGACCATCAAGTGGGTATTGCGCTGGCCAACATAACCGATTTGGAAGGTCATGTTGTTGCCGAACTGGTGCTGGATAGTGAAGTTCCACTGCTGCGATACGGCGGGACGAATGTTCGGATCCCACAGCCGCAGGCCAGCCCCGACGAACGGATTCCCGGGGTTCGATTCGAAGGGAAGATAACCTTGCGCCAACCCCGTGCTCTGTTGTGTCGGGTTGAAGAAGATGAGGTGTTCGGTGGCGAAGGGCGGGTTCAAGGTCAGGCGGAGGTTGGTACCGGTTCCTTCCAGGAAGCTGGACATTGTGTAAGCGGTGCGAATGACAGTGTTTTTCATTGGCGTCCAAGCGATGCCAATGCGAGGCTGAAAGTCGGCTATGCCGAGATATGGGTTGTACAGAGCTTCGCAATTCGCGTAGGGACAGTTGCTGCCGGCCGTGTACATCTGTCCGCTGACGAGGCCAAAGTTCGCCTGGCGGTTATCGACTTCCGTCCACGGCGAGTTATATTCGAACCGCAGGCCCAGGTTCAACGTCAGGTTCTGGGAAACGCGATAGTCATCCTGGAAGAAGGCCGCCGTCACAGAGGAGCGCTGGCCCCAGGTGCCGCCGGCGATACCGCCCTGAACCTGGTAGGGCAAACCCATCATGAAGTCCGCCAGAGACAGGCCGCTATATTGGCCGCTGAAGTTGAACTGACCAGCGATGCCGGCGTTCCCGGAGTAGAACGTGTTGATGCGATCCCGGAAGAACTGGTAGCCGATGTGCATCGTATGCTTGCCCTTGCTCCATAGAAGGGTGTCTTCCGCTTGAATCACCGTGTCGGCAAATTCTTCCATGACGTCAGCGTTGCCAATGGTGTTCGCGTATCCGCCGAAGGTGAAGGCCGGAAGGATATTCGTGGGCACACCCGGGATTCCTACGCTGGCGGCAGAAAACGCCTGGCCAGTGAGTTGGCCGGTCACGATCGGCGTATAGTTGACACCCGCTCGAATGTCATTCACGAGCGAAGGACTGATGGTCTTGGTGTAGTCCAGGACGCCGTTATGAGAAGGAAGCAGGTTTTCGGAGTTATAGAGCAGCGGAATGCTGTTCGTATTCGGCTGAATGATATGCGCCTGCGAGTAACGGCCATAGATATGATCGTTGTCCGTGGCGGCATAGTCAACGCGAACGTCGCCCTGGTCCTGGTTGGTGTAACCATGCGTTGTGTTGGTTGCGTTGTTCAGCAGTTGGTTGTTGATCGGCTGCGGGTAGAGCGGTGACTTCATGATCGCCAGCGCCTGCGGGCTCAACATCGTGGAGGGAATGATGTTGCCTGGAATCGGGGTGGTCGTCCCTGGGTAGTGAAGCTGGATGCCCTCTTGGGCGAGGATCTGGGAAAAATTGCCCGTCCGCTCGGCCGCTGTGAAGACAGTGAAGGCGCTGCTGGTCGCGGGTTGGTCGAACCGCGAGCCCTGGTAGTCGCCGAAAATGAAGAGCTTGTTCTTGATGATGGGACCGCCGATGGTGCCACCGAACTCGTTCCAGCGCAGCAGCGGACGCGCCAGGTTCCGCCAGTTGTTCTGCCAGGCGTTGGCGTTCAACTTGTCGTTGCGAATGAACTCAAACAGATCGCCATGAACCTGGTTCGTGCCCGCCTTGACGCTCACGCTGACGATGCCGCCCATGAACTGGCCGAACTCAGACGAAGCGTTCTGGGTAATCATGTTGAACTCTTCGATGGCATCGGGTTGCGGCGAGTAAGCGACCTGGTTTTCGGACACCTGGTTGTTATCCATGCCGTCGAGCAAGAAGTAATCCGCTTCGTTCCGGTTGCCGTTGATGTACGGGCGGCCGCTTCCGAAGCTATTCTGCGAGCCAGTAAACGACCCCGGGTTGGTGGCAACCGAACCGGGCGCCAGCAGGGTCAACTGCGCATAGTTGCGTGTCGCCAGGGGAAGCGTGGTATTCGTCCGCGCGTCGATGATGGTGCCTAACTGGGTTGAATCGGTTTGCAGCAGCGGCGGGGCAGCCGTCACTTCCACGCTCTGCGAGACGCTGCCGATGACCAACTGGAAATCGAGCCGGGCGGCCTGGTTCAGCACCAGCAGAACGCCGCTCCGGGTTGACGTCTGAAAGCCGGTGCTTTCCACTTTTACGTCATAGGTTCCTACGGGAAGGCGGGGCAGAACGTAATCGCCTGTCGTGTTGCTTACGGTCGGCCAAACCGTGCCGCGAGCCGTATCGGTTGCCGTAATTTTCGCGTTTGCCACGGGGGCGCCGGAGGGATCCGTCACCTTCCCGAGAATCGATGCCGTGACTTCCTGACCGTGCGCTATGCCACTCCACGCGAAAAGCCCCACCAATAGGCTACACGTCAGGTACGCAGTAAGGTGTCTCATTCGACGAGAAACGTCCATTAAACTACTCCTCTTTGCGATGGTCTTCCAAAGTGAATACGCCATTCCATAACCAATGAAAGGCAGTTAGGCCGCGCCAATGACCTCACGAAATTGGCACAGTGCAACTTCGACCTGGGACAGAGCCAAGCTAGACAACGCCCGGCAACAGCTACAGCCGGACAGTAAGAGTTTGGAAGCTTACTGTTCGGCCTAATATATACTAATTATGTTTCTTTCTCTCAGACCCACTTAAACAGAACTATAACACAGCTTTGGCCGAACCGCGCCATCAAAGTGATTCGTTTGGCGAATTCTTATCAAATTTCGGCGTGATGATAAGAAATGCGCACGGGGTGAGCGTTTCCTTCCATGATCCGGTAGTAGCCGTCCGCGGCAAGATCCATGAAGCGCTGCCGCACGCCGTCCGGCCAGCGGACCTCGACCGCGGAGGCTGAGGCGGCCGCGCCAAGGCCGAAGTTCGCGCGTAAGTCACTCTGAGAGAGATAACTTCCGCCTCCTGATATTTCGCGTACCTGTGTCTTTCCCCCGGCGGTGACGAGCACGCGCGCTCCCATGGCGTCGCGGTTGCATCGTGTGCCGATTAGTTGAATCCCGAGATAGTGATTGCCGGGCACACCCGCATTGTGTAACAGCAGCGGCGGGTCGCCGTTATTGCCTACGATCACGTCGACATTCCCGTCGTTGTCGTAGTCGACGAAGGCCACGCCTCGCCCCAGATAGGGCATCGAGAAGCCGTCGCCGGATGACTTGGTCACGTCGAGGAATTTGCCATCGGTTTCGTTGTGAAAGAGCGAATCAATTTGTTTGTAGTGAACTTGCGGATCGGTTTTCTCGACATCCGGGTACACGTGCCCGTTCGCTATAAATATGTCCGGCCAGCCGTCGTTGTCGTAGTCGAAGAACCCTCCGCCGAAGCTCAGAACCTGCCTGGTCTGGCGGGCGATGCCGGAGCGCTCGGACACGTCGTCGAAAAATCCCTTCCCGTCGTTCCGCCACAGGTGATCGGTGGCCATTTGGAAATCTGTAATCAGCAGATCGAGATTTCCGTCGTTGTTGTAGTCGCCGAAGGCGATGCACATGCCGGCCATCGGGCTTCCGTCGGCGGTGAGCGCGATTCCGCTATTGAGAGCAACCTCTTTGAAGGTCCCGTCGTGGTTGTTGCGGTAGAGGTACGCCTCGATGCCGTCGTTGGCCACGAACAGATCGGGCCAGCCGTCGTTGTCGTAGTCCATGGCGCCTGCGGCGAGGTTCAGCCCTTTGGGCTGGTACATATGCGCGGCCCTGGTGACATTGGTGAAAGTACCATCGCCGTTGTTGTGATATAGGACGTCAGGCGATCCGCCGTAGACGAGCGGCCGGCAGCTTGCCAGCACGCCGTAGCCGATGTTGCACAACCGTTTGCTCTCGGGACCAAAATTCGCGTAACCGCCGACGTAGAGATCGAGCTTGCCGTCGCGGTCGTAGTCGAAGAAGGTAGCTGCGGAGTGGAAGCGGGTGCCGAAGTCCATGCCGTCTACGCCGGCCTTGGCGGTCACGTCGGTAAACGTGCCGTTGCCGTTGTTGTGGTAGAGCACGTTCTTGCCGTATTGCGTGACGTAGAGATCCGGGTGGCCGTCGTTGTCGTAGTCGCCCCAGACGCAGCCGATCCCGTAGCCCGAGCCAGGCACGCCGGCGGCCGCGGTCACGTCGCGGAAGGTGCCGTCGTGGTTATTGCGATAGAGCGCGTTGCGCGTCTCGATGCCGCGGTGGTAGAGGTCCCGGCCATTGACGAAATAGAGGTCCGGCCAGCCGTCGCCATCAAAGTCGGCGACGCAGACGCCGGGGCCGGCCTCTTCGAGGATGGTGG
>DAIDIH010000146.1 GCA_027459465.1 Bryobacterales bacterium
AATAGCGGCTGGCAGGCGGCGCAACGCTACAATAGCGGTCAGCACCGTACCGCAGCGGGCCCTTAGCTCAGCGGTTAGAGCAGTGGACTCATAATCCATTGGTCGTAGGTTCAAATCCTACAGGGCCCACCAGCCTCAGCAGTGCTCTCAGACGCGCAACTCGTAACCGCGGGCCCTCATCCCCTCAATCAGCCGGTCGCGGATCGCCGCCACTTCGCTCGAGGAAAGCGTATGGTCAAGTGCGCCTACGGTCAGCCGATAGGAGAAACTCACCTGCCCGTCGGGCAGGACGAACTGGCGCAAATACTCTATGCGGACAACGTCTTCGCGGCCGAGAACGGTTAACTCGTCGAGGAGCGAACCAGCCAGGGTTCTTCGGTGAGCCACTACGGAAAGGTCAAATGCGCTGGTCGGGTACTTCCGCGGCGGCTGCACCTTCACCACCGCGCCGAACCTCCGTTCGAGCCCTGCGATATCCAAATCCAGCACCGCGGCGCGGCCATCGAGGCCCAGCGACGGGTGCAATTCAAACAACCGTCCCAGCGTCCCATCCGGCAGTCGGATTTCCGCCGCCCGTCGTGGGTGTTCGAATGGCCGTGCAGCCACTGGCTCAACCCGGCAGCCTGGAGCCAGGCACTCGGCCAGACGCTTCAGCTCGAACAGGGCCGCAGCGTCATCGTCTCGAGAGAAAATTGCGGCCGCGAAGCGCGGCGTTTCGGTCGGAAGCTCCTCCCCGGCGCATGGGTGGATCTCACGCCCAATTTCGAAAAAGCGGAATGCGCCGTAGTGCCGGCTGTTGTCCTCGACAACGCGGAAGATGCCAGGTAGCAAGCTGTTGCGCAGCAATGTCTGACCTGCCGCGATCGGATTCAGCACCCGCACGTGCAAAGAGGGCTCAAAACCAAACCGCTTGGCCATCTCCTCGCTGACGAAGGAATAACTGTATACCTCGGTAAACCCTTGTGCCGCGGCCATATCCCGGACATGCCTGACCAGCGCAAGCCGCGGGTCAGCCTCCGGGGCGTCGCAGGGAACCATCGGCGCTCGCGGCTCGATCGAATCATACCCGAGGATACGGCCGATCTCTTCCACCAAGTCATCCTTGATCGAAATGTCCTTCGTAGCCCGCCAGGACGGCACCGAAACCGACAGCGAT
Organism: Bryobacterales bacterium; assembly: GCA_027459465.1. Classification (GTDB taxonomy): domain Bacteria; phylum Acidobacteriota; class Terriglobia; order Bryobacterales; family Bryobacteraceae; genus JAJYKC01. The sequence continues at coordinate 1,157 of DAIDIH010000146.1, forward strand.
TCCGCCCCTCTCGCGCTCACGCCGAAACCGAGCGCCTCCAGGATGCCCCGAGCTTGCACCGGCTCGACATGACGCCCGAGCTTGCGGTCGAGCCATGCAAGCGGCAACTCGATCGGCGGGGGAGGCGCCGGCACGCCTCCCGCATCCACAAGGCCGCCCGCCAGCCGGATACCCGGGCAGACCTGTTCCAGCATCACAATCGCCCGCGCGAGAGCGCGCGTCGTGTTCACCGCATCTTGCGATTTCTCGAACCGCATCGAAGCATCCGTACGCAGCTTCAACTGAACGCTGGTTTTGCGGACGCTCGAATCGAGGAAACATGCGCTTTCGAGCACAATTCGCGTCGTGCCTTCGTGGATCGCGCTGCCCTGCCCGCCAATCACACCGGCGATCGCAACCGGCCCGGCTGCGTCCGCAATCACTAGGTTCGCCGGTTCGAGCGCGTAGGTCTCGCCGTTCAAGGCAACAATCGACTCGCCCGCTCTCGCCGTCCGCACATAGATCGTCTCGCCGTGCAGCAGGTCGGCGTCAAAAGCGTGCATCGGCTGGCTCAGTTCGGCCATGATCCAGTTCGTCGCGTCGACGATGTTGTTGATCGAATTCAACCCGATCGCCGCCAGCCGCCACCTTAGCCAGGCCGGAGACGGACCTACCCTCACGTTGTCAAACACCAGGGCGCTGTAACGGGGGCAAAGGGCCGGGTTGGCAATCTCGACGTGCAAGTCGCCGCCTGCCGCAGGCAGTGGAAGCCCCTGTGCCGGATCGTTCAGCTTCTTGCCCAAAATTGCCGCAATCTCCCGGGCCATCCCGAGATGCCCCCACAGATCCGGCCGGTGCGTCAGCGATTTGTTGTCGACCTCGATGACATAGTCCGGCCTCAGCCCTAGTTCGCCCTCGATCTCGATAATCCCGGTATGGTCCGCGCCGATGCCCAACTCAGCGGCGCTCACTAGCATACCGTCGCTTTCCACACCACCTATCGTCAGCTTGCCGATTTCGCGGTTTCCCAGACGCACGCCCGGCGGCACGTACACGGAACACAGCCCTACGCGGGCGTTCGGCGCGCCGCACACCACGGTGCGCCTGCCATAGCGCTCTGTTTCGATCACGACCTGTTGGTTATGGCCGCCTTCGATCGGCTTCACCGAAACCAGCATCGCCGCCTCGGCGTGAGCCAGGTGCCCGCCCACTTCCTCGACGCCCTCGCACTCGGCGACCTTCATCGTCATCAGGCGCATCAGCGCTTCTGCCGGCTTGTCGAGGCCGTCTACCAGTTCGCAAATCCAGTTGTAGGAGAACTTCATCGATCTCGCTTCGAAAGCTAAAACTGTCTCAGGAATCGGAGGTCGCCGCTTTGCAGCAGTCGAATGTCGTCGATTCCGTACCGCATCATGGCCAGCCGGGTCAGCCCAAGTCCGAAGGCAAACCCATTCCACTCTTCCGGGTCCACGCCGCTCATTCGTAAAACGTTGGGATGCACCAACCCGCATGGCATGAGTTCCACCCAGCCGCTCTGTTTGCAGACCGGGCAGCCCTCGCCGTCGCAGATCAGGCAGCGGATGTCGAGTTCGAAGCCCGGCTCGACAAACGGGAAATAGCCGGGTCGCAAGCGCACTGTGACGTCGCTCCGGAAGATGCGCCGGAGCAGAGTTTGCATAAAGTAGATCAGATGCGCGACCGAAACGTCGCGGTCGATCATCATGCCCTCGACCTGGTAAAAGGTGTGCTCATGCGAGGCGTCCACTTCCTCGTTGCGGAACACGCGCCCTGGCGCGATCATCCGCAGCGGCGGCCGGAACTGCTCCATGCCGCGGACCTGCACAGGCGAAGTGTGTGTACGCAGCAACCGTCCCCCGTCCAGCCAGAACGTATCCTGCATGTCGCGCGCCGGATGATGCGGCGGGATATTCAGTGCATCGAAGTTATGGTACTCGGTCTCGACTTCGGGCCCATCCAGGACGCGAAAACCGAGCGACAGGAAAAGGTCCTCGACCTCGCGCTGGATCAGCGTCACCGGATGCAGACTGCCGGGGCGGGGTCCAGGCGCGGGCAGCGTGAGGTCCAGCCATTCGGCGTCCAGCCGGCGTCCCAGCGCTTCTTGCTCAAACACCGCGAGGCGCTGCTCGAGCGCGGTTTCCAGTTCCTGCTTTGCGGCGTTCAACTTCTTACCAGCCTCGGCGCGCTCCTCCGGCGCCAGCCGTCCCATTTCCTTGCTAAACGAAGCCAGTGCCCCCTTGCGGCCTAGCACTTCTACGCGCACGGCTTCGAGCGCATCTTTCGTCTCTGCCGAGGCGATCCTTGCGAGGGCGTCCTCGCGCAATTGTTGAATGAGGGAAAGGTTCACGAGCTTAGTCGGAAGCTCCATGCGCATCAAGAAGGTTTACCATCTCGGCGCGGCCGCCGGTCAGAGCCAGGTCGAGAGGCGTCTGTCCATTGTTCGCCGCTGCCTTCACTCGAGCCCCGAGCGAAATCAGCAGTAGCGCCATTTCGGTGTCGCCGTTCTGCGCCGCCGCGTGCAGGGCGGTCCAACCGCCTTCCTGGATTGCGTTGACGTCCGCTCTGTTGGCCAGCAGCAACCGCACCAATTCCAGACTCTTTCCGGCCGCCGCGGCGTGCAGTGAAGTATTCTGCATCGCGTTGCGTGAGCGGGCATTCACGTTTGCTCCGGCTGCGATCAGCGCCTGGGCAGCACTTCCGCTGCCGAAAAACGCCGCCAGGTGCAGCGCCGTCCAGCCATCGGAACTGTAGCCGGCTGCCAGGCTCGAGTCCTGGGACAACAATTCGGTCAATCGGGCCGCGTTACCCGCCACCGCGGCCGAAAATACATCGCAAACAAAACCGTGGCAAAGCAGCCACTCAGCCGCCTGAGTCTGTCGTGCATACCGCGCCGCCATGTAGGCGTCGATGCCGCGCTCGTCGCGCGAGGACACAACGGCCGGATCGGCTTCGGCCAGCGCCTGCATCGTTTCGACGTCGCCGCTGCGCACGGCGTCAAAGAACCTGCTCATAATGCCCGGCTACGCCTTCGTCTCCGGCGTCGCCGGCTGGAAAATACTCTCCGTCTTCGCCACTTCCCAGCCTAAGTGATTCAAATAAAACAGCAGCAGCGCCGGGGGATAGCTGCCCTGAAACTTGTCAAAGACCCTCTGCTGCCAATCGCCGGTGAGATACTTCGTCCCATCAAGATCCTTTGCGAAAAACCCGTCCTCGTGCGGTATTTCCAGGGAATTCAACACCGCGATGATCATGTCCAGGTGGCCCACCAGGATCGCCTGGGCCAACTCGGTCGCCAGGTCCTCCTCGCCCGTCTGGAGCCGCTGCCACAGCTTCGGCTCGGCGGCGCGAAGGGTGCTCGCGTTGAGCTTCGGCAGGTGCAACCGCACCTTCATCCGTTCGTAAAGTTGATACGTCTTGAGGCCGCTGATCGAGACGCTCCGCAGAAGTTGGCCGAACGTCTTCTCCCCAAGCCCGAGGAAAATCCCCGAAAGCTGCATAAGAGGCCAGCGTACCACGCCCCTTCCATGTGCCCAAGCCGGCCCTTGTCAACCCCAGGATGTTGGCGTCGGGACACGACAATGCGCGATCATCGGTAAGAAATGGGAACGCAATCGAGACCAATGGGGCCACAGGGCGAGCCGGTTCGGCCGCCGATCCCCGGGGTGAAGAACCTGATCGCTGTCGGTAGCGGCAAAGGTGGAGTCGGCAAGACGACGGTCGCCGTGAACTTGGCGCTAGCACTAGGCAGCCTGGGCAATAAGGTCGGCCTGCTCGACGCGGACGTGTACGGACCGAACGTGCCGCTCATGCTCGGCGTCCGCGCCCAGCCCCACGCGATCGGCGAGCGCATTCAGCCGGTTGAACGCTATGGCCTAAAAGTGATGTCCATGGGCCTGCTGAATCCGGGCGACCGCCCGCTGGTCTGGCGCGGCCCCATGCTCAACAGCGTCATCCAGCAGTTCCTCCGCTCGGTGGATTGGGGCGAACTCGACTACCTCATCGTCGACCTGCCGCCCGGCACTGGCGACGTGCAGATCACTCTGATCCAAACCGCCCCGCTCACCGGAGCCATTATCGTCACCACCCCCTCGGAAGTCTCGCTCGAAGACGCCCGGAAGGCCATTCTTATGTTCGAGCAGGTCCGCGTCCCGCTGCTGGGGCTCGTCGAAAACATGAGCTACCTCATATGCCCACATTGCAATGAACGCATCGATGTCTTCAGCCAGGGCGGGGGGAAAACGACAGCCGAAGCGATGAACGTCACTTTCCTCGGCGAGCTTCCGCTCGATCCGAGAGTTCGGGAAGGCGGTGACACCGGCCGGCCGGTGGTGGTCGGTGACGCCACCGATGTCGCCCAGCCTTATCTTGAACTCGCCCGTCGGGTGGAGCAGCGCGCGGCCGAAGAGAGAGCGAAGACCGGCCCGAAGATCGAGATCGAAGACTAGCCTCTTGGCCGTCTTTGACCCGCCAACACCCCGCCGGGATCGCGTTAGGATGAGAGGAGAAGGAAGCTCCCACCAAACTGCATGTCTGACTCATCCAGTAGTTCTGCGCCAGGTAGCGCTACGCCCGGGATCAACCAGTGGCTCGAAGATGAGCTGTATCTGAACTATCTTCATGATCGCCGCACAGTTGACGAAAGCTGGAAGAACGTTTTTGAAGGAAATGGAGCGGCCGCGGCTGCGCCGGCCTTGAACCGCGTCGAGGCCGGGGTGTCGAACGGGCACGCAAAGCCCGCGCCGGCCGCCGCGCCCGCACACATCGCCGTCGCCGGCGAGCAACTCGTTGCACTACGCGGCGCAGCGCTCCGCATCGCCGAAAACATGACCGCCAGTCTCACGCTGCCGACAGCGACCTCGCAGCGGATGGTGGCTGTCGCCGTTCTCGAGGAGAACCGCCGCATCGCCAACGAGGCGCGCGGCCGCGCCCGACAAAGCAAGTTGTCGTTTACCCACATCATCGGATGGGCCATCCTGGAAGCGCTGCGCACGAATAAAGCGCTGAACCACGCCTTCGCCAGCGTCGACGGCGCCGCCTATCGCGCCGTCCGCGAGCACGTGAACTTCGGCCTCGCGGTCGACGTCGCCGCCAAGGACGGCACCCGCTCGCTCAAAGTTCCGAACGTCAAGAACGCCGACACACTGAGCTTCCCGGAATACGTCGAAGCCTTTGACGCGATCGTCGCCCGCGCGCGCGAAGGAAAACTCACGCTTGCCGACTTCGAAGGAACGACGATTTCGCTCACGAACCCCGGCACCGTCGGAACCTACGGCTCGATGCCGCGCCTGATGCCCGGCCAGGGAGCGATCATCGCCACCGGCGCCATCGA
>DAIDIH010000147.1 GCA_027459465.1 Bryobacterales bacterium
CACCGCGCCGAGATCGGTCTGCGCATACGAGACGGAGCAAATCACGGCCGCGCAGGCAGCCGCCGCGAACGCCCTGCCAAGCGCGCCTGTCATACTATGAATCGCCGGGCATGCCGTTGCCGGCGGGAGGAAACATGGACAGCACAACGGATACGGGCGCCGGCGCGCAAGCGCCTCTCCTGGACGCCGGAATGGTCACCACCGCGTTCACGCTCGATGGCTTTCGCATCGTGCGAACGATCGGCCTGGTGCGCGGCATCGTCGTGCGGTCGCGCTCGCTCATCGGCACGCTTGGCGCCACGCTGCAGACTATTGTCGGGGGCAACATCACGCTTTACACCCATCTTTGCGAGCAGACGCGCGAACAGGCCTACAATCTCATGATCGGCCATGCGGTCGAAATGGGAGGCAACGCGGTGATCGGCGTCCGCTACGACGCCACCGACATCATGCAGGGCGTGACCGAAGTGCTCTGCTACGGCACCGCGGTCGAGGTGGTTCGCCAAAGCTGAGGCGGCCACACGCTCCTTCAGCGCGAGGCCGTTTTGGTGGGGGCCGGCGCGGCGGGCGGCTTCAGTTCCTCGGCGATCAGCGGTTTCAACACATCCACCGTCACAGGCCCGTGAAACGGCTTGCCGTCCAGAAACAGCGACGGCGTGCCGTCGACCCCGGCTTCGACGCCGTCTTTGATGTCGCTGTCGATCCGCTTGTCGAACTTGCCCGAGTCGACGTCCTTCTGGAACTGCTCCATGTCGAGGCCGGTTTCCTTGGCCAGCGCGAAGATCTTGTCGTGCGAAAGCTGGCGGGAGTTGGCGAAGAGCTTGTCGTGCATCTCCCAGAACTTACCCTGCTCCTGGGCGGCCAGCGCCGCCTCCGCCGCGAGCCTGGCGTGTGGATGCATTTCGAGCGGGAACTCTTTGTAGATCAGCTTCACCTCGGTGGGATACTGCTTCAGCAACTCGTCGATCGCCTTGACGGCGGCGGTACAGTACGGACATTCAAAATCGGAGAATTCGATCAGCGTCACTTTCGCGTTGGCAGGGCCGCGGACCGGGGCGCCCGCGACGGGGATCGATTCCGGATCTCCGAGGATGCGGTTCTGGCCGGCGCGCAATTTCGCCAGGCGGGAGTTTGTCAGGTCGTTATGAATCCGCGCCGCGGTATGGCCCGCCACAACGCCATCCACGATCATCTGCGCCAGCGCCTTGCTGTCCGTGCAAGGTGGGTCCACGACGCGGCACTCGGCCACGCGCATCTGGCAGCCGCAGGTGCACATCTCCTCGCGCAGAGATTTCAGGGCCTTCTGTTTTTGGGCCGCGGTCAGTTTGCTCAGGTCTACGCCGGGCAGATTCGTTGCGGTGACCCAGGCAGCCCCGCCGGGCGGTGTCTGTGCGGCAACCGGCAGCAGAAACACCGCCAGCGCGAGTAGAAATCTCATCTCTCCATTATCCACCGGGCGGCGGCGCCGCAGGACTCGGCATCGGCGTCGTTGCAGGGACCGAAGGCGAAGCCACGGCCAAAGTCGCCGGTTTCTTCCGGAGCCGCCGGACCATCCAGGTGATCAGATACCGGCCGCCCTCGTAGCCCCGATAGTAGGGATTGGTGCGCAACATGTCGCTGCGCGTGGTCAGAATTTCACGCCGGAGAATCCGCTCAAAGCCGCCCGGGCGTTGCGGCAGGCTTGTCGATGCCAGCGAATGCATGGTCAGCCGCGGCGCCTGGCAGGCATTCAACACCACCACCAGCATCCGGGCGTCCGTGGCCATCGGGTCGCCGGTGGCGTTCTGCGTGAACCGGGGGACTCCGGAGCGTTCAATCCAGTCCATCCGCTCGACGCAGGAGGTAAACGCCAGGTCGTAGCCGACCTTTTCCCGCTCCCGGTCGACATCGGTTTCGATGCGATGCGTGAACGGCTCGCCGTGGCGCAGATAGGCGAAATCGATGTCATGGGTTGCCGCCGCAACCCACAGCGGGCGTCCCTGCCAGGTCTGCTGCTGCCGCCAGATGCGGATGTGATCCCGCTTGGCCACGTCGTTGAGGCTCTTCTGCCAACTCATGTCGGCGGGGCGCCCGTTGAGCAGCATGGCCGACATGGGCGCCGAGGCGTAGGCGCGGCGTTCCGCGGTGGCGCGGATGAAACGGATGCGCCGGCGCAGGTTCAGAGGCCGCGCCAGTTCCCATCCGGCGGCCTGAAACGCCGCTTCAATCTCTTGCCGGGTCCCCGCAAACAGCACATTCGTCACATCCGCCGGCCGGCCGGAGCCCTGCGCCGTCGCCCGCACCGGAAGCTTGGCCGCCATCGCCGCCAGGTTGGCGGGTGATCCCGCGGGTCCGGCCGCCGGTACGCGCTCCGCCGGAGCCAGCCCCGGAGGCCCGGCTGTCATGCCGGTTGCGTCGGCGTAGAGTGGCTGCGTAAGCACCAGCGTCATCTCGGCTCCCGGCGCGTAGTAAATCTCAGGCTCGGGAAGTTCGGTAATCAGGGACTTCAGAACCCAGTCGGCCACCAGCGCGTGCGGATCCCAGTCGATTACGGCGCGGATGTAGCCACTCACCCGGTAGCAGAGGCTGCCGGTTGCGCGCACGCCGAGGATGCGTCCGTCGCGGTTCACTCTTTCGCGGCCATTGTCCACCGCCTCCAGACGCGCGGCGAGTGGAATTCGCACCTTGCCGGCGGGCGTGATGGCGTCGAAGTTCAGGTCCAGCGACGCGGTTTCGTGCCGGATGCCGAGCCCGACGCGGCTGGCGTGCCGCACGGTTCCCGTTACGATGCTGCCCGCCGGAATCACGGTCCTGCCGCTGTTGAAGACCGGGGCGATCAGGACGGCCTGCAGCGGCATTCCGGCGCGGGCGGCGTAAGAACCCACCGCCGAGGTCAGGCGGATATGGAGTTCGGAGCCGGCCGGCGCCTGGCGGAGATTCAAGAGCTGTAGGGTCAACAGCACGGGCAGCAGCGAGGCCGTCATGCCGGTTGGGCCTCCCGCACGTCCCGTTCGAGCGCCGCGTCATAGGTCTCGTAGAGCGTCTCGAACACCCGGTTCCAGGACTGCCGGCGGGCGCAATCGCGCGCCGCGCTTCCCATCCTCCCGCGAAGCCAATCGTCGTTCATCAGCCGCTCCAACCCTTGGGAAAACTCTTCCGCCGAACTCGCCTCGAAGCCCTCCACGCCGTCGCGCACTCCGATGCGCGCACACGCCGGCGCCGAAGCAAGCACGGGAACGCCGGAGGCCATCGCCTCGAGCAACACCAGCCCAAACGTATCCGTCGCCGACGGGAACACAAACGCGTCCATATCGGCAAACGCCCCCGCGAGGGCGTCACCCCGAAGGACGCCTGGGAATTCCGCGCGTTTCAAGCGTGTGCGCAGCCAGCCCCGTTCGCTCCCCTCGCCGAGCAGAACTACGCGAAAGCGCGAATGCCCCCGCGCCTCGATCCGCCGCTCGATTTCGGCGAAAAGCCGCACGCCTTTTTCCGGTGTCAGGCGTCCGGCGTAGCCGATGGTGAACACGTCGTCGTTCCGGCGCCGGCGCGCCGGCGAGAACATTTCGCAATCTACGCCGTGGCCTAGCCCGAAGACGGAGCGTCCGGTCCGTTCGGCGAGCATCTCGTGGGCCGCCTCGTTCGGCGCCAGCAGGAAGCGCCCCAGACGATAGAAGCGCGTCAGAGCGTTCAGGCTAAGCTTTCCAGCCATCCCGGCGGCCTTCGTCCGGATCCCGCAAGGAACCCAGCCCAACGTTCTTTCCAGCCGTAAAGCCGCGTATTCATGCAAATTTGTATGCCAGGATACGGCCAGCGGCACTTGGAGCGAGTGCGCGACCCAGAAACCCAGGACGCCCAGGTCGCCCGGACCCGTGATCTGGATCAGGTCCGGCCGGAACGCCTGTGTAGCGCGGGTAACACTTTTCTTGAAGCGAATGAGCAACGGATCGCAGCGAAGCTCATGGTCGAGAGGAAACGAAGCCAGGCCGCGCTTCAGTTCATAAAGGGTAACGCTCCGCTCCTGCCTCTTGCGGGTCTCTTTTCCTCCGAAAGCGCAGAAAAAAGGCAGGTTATGGGATTCGGCAAACCTGAGGAAACGCTGCGACACGGTCCCGACGCCGTTGGCCTCGATCAGCGAGTCCGTGAATAAGGCGACGCGCAAAGGGGAGATCACCCCGCCGCCTCGGCAACAGGATTCGACACCCGTACCTTCCCGACACCTCCGCCTGGTGAGTAAACCCACGGAACCCCTTGGGATTTCACGGACATCGGGAAAGCGACCACCCGAAGATCATATCACGCCGATATCAATGTAGTATAAGAGCACTATGAGCCGGGGCGAGAGTTTCTGAATTTCCGCTCCAGTGATCCTGGTTTGCCACTACGTCCCGTCATCTGCCAAACTCAAGATTGATGCTCCGTCGCCGTCGAGCGGAGTGCCGCGCGGCGATCGGCGTGGCGCTGCTGCTCTCCCTTTCCTGTCCGCCGCTCGAACTCGTGGCCGCCGAACCCTTACCCTCGGCGTCTTTCGCCAGGCAAGCGGAAACGCTGCAGTATTCCGTGCAGTGGCGTGTGTTCAATGCCGGTGCGGCCACGCTGCACATCACCCCGGACGGCGTGGCAGGGCATACCCGCTGGCGCTCCAACGTTCATGTGGAATCCACGGGCGTCATCGCCGAGTTCTTCCGCTTGAGCGACGACTACGAGGTGAACCTGGAAGACAATTTCTGCGCCCTGGACAGTCATCTGCAAGCGTTGGAAGGGAAACGCAGCCGCGAGACGCGCGTCACTTATGATCGAGCGAAGGGAATGGCCAGCTACGTCGAGCGGGACCGGATCAAGAACGTTGTGCTGCATTCCGCCCAGACGCCGATTCCGGACTGTGTGAGCGACGTCGTCGGCGGGCTCTACCGGCTTCGCGCGCTTCAGTTGGAGGTAGGCCAGACGACACATCTGCCCATGTCGGACGGGAAGAAGGCCGCGCAGGTGCGCATCGAGGCGCAGAGCAGGGAAGATGTGGTCACCAAACTCGGCCGCTTCAAGACCATCCATTACGAAGCGGATCTTTTCAACGGCGTGCTTTACAAACGCAAAGCGCACGTCGACTTCTGGTTGAGCGACGACGCCCGCCGCCTGCCGGTGCAAATCCAGGTGCGTCTTCCGATCGTCATCGGCACCATCACATTGCAGTTGGAGAAGGAAGCCCAGGGATGATACTGGCCTCGATGGCAGCGGTGGTCCTGCTGGCGCAGGCTGCCCCCGCTCCCAGCGCGCTGCTGTCGAGTTCGGCGCGCGAGACGCTCTACAAGCGAACCGTACAACTGATGCAAGCGGCCACGGTGGCTACGCCGGAGCTGTCTCGCGCCGGAGGGCCGCTCATTGAAGATGCGCGCCAGGCACTCGTCAATCTGCACGCCCAAGGCTGGAACGAATCCTACGACTATCGCTTCGTCACCGCCGTTCGCGTTTTCCTGGAACTTGCCGACGCCGTGCCGAAACCGTTCCCGTTCCCGGAAACCGCCCGCGCGCAGATGACCGAGTTGCGCGACAACCTTCTGCGCGCGCAGGCCGGCTTCACGGCCGCGCTCGAACATCAGGCGCGAAGCCTCCACAGTCCGGATCCGGCGGACCTGGCGCGCTTCGCCGACGACAACATCCGTCTCGGTCCGCCCAAGCCCGGCAATGCCCGCGTCGTTTTCTTCGGCGACAGCATCACGGATTTCTGGCGCCTGAACGAGTATTTCCCGGGCCGCGATTTCCCCAACCGCGGCATCTCCGGCCAGACCACGGGCGAGATGCTGCAGCGTTTCCAGGCCGATGTGGTCAGCCTGCAGCCCGCGGCGGTAGTGATTCTGGCCGGGACCAACGACATCGCGCGCGGCGTCCCGCTCACCGCCATCGAAGCCAACCTGACGTCTATGTTCGAACTGGCTTCGTTCAACAAGATTCGCGTGATCATGGCCAGTCTGCTTCCGGTGAACGATTTCAACCGCGCCAAAGACCCTAACTATGAACGCAGCGCGCTCCGCCCGCCGGCCACGATTGTGCAACTCAACGACTGGATCTCCCGCCTGTGCCGCAGCAAGGGCTGTACTTACCTCGACTACTATTCGAAAATGGTTGACGCCCAGTCGCGGCTTCAAGCCGGCCTTTCCGACGACGGCCTGCATCCCAACAGCAACGGTTACCGGATTATGGCGCCGCTGGTCCAGGACGCGATCGCGCGCTCACTCGGCCCGGCGCAACCGGCGCGGCGCAAGCGGCGTCTTCCGTTCTAAACTGAATGCGGGAGCCGAAAGAGTTCGTAGCCTGTCCCGGCCGCGCCCGCGTGCGAGCGGTGAGCAATCAGCGGTCACCTTTCGGCCGTCCGCCGCATCTCCTTAGGGAGAGAGCGAGATGATGCGCTTGAAGTCACTTGGTTTGTGCGCGGTGATTCTGGCTTGTGCGGCTTATGCCGGCTCAGCCGGAACGCCGCTCAGTGTGGCTAAGCTTACCGCCTTCCTGCAATCTTCCGTCAACCTTAAGATGTCCGATAAGGATGTCGCGCAGTACCTGAAAACCGTCCGGCTCACCGACAAACTCGACATGAGCACGGTGGAGGAGTTTCAGGGGCTCGGCATTGGTCCGAAATCGATAGCCATCCTCGAGCATCTCGCCGAAGAGTCCGCGTCGCTGAAGGCGCCGCCCCCTCCTCCGAAAGCCGCTCCGCCTCCGCCGCCGATGCCGCCGCCGGACTCCATCGAGCAGGCCAAAATCATCGAGGCGACGCGCGAGTACGCTCAAAGCTACACCAAGCAGCTTCCCAATTTCCTTTGTGTCGAGGTGACCCGCCGGTATTACGACCCCTCCGGTTCCGATAGCTGGGGGCTGCTCGACACGATCACGACGAAGCTGACTTACTTCGATCAGCAGGAAAAGTACGACGTCATCAACGTCACCAACCACCCGGACGACGTGCCCCTGGACCGCCTGGGCGGGGTTATCAGCCGCGGAGAGTTCGGCTCCCAGATGAAGGAAATCTTCGAGGCTCACTCCCACACCAGCTTTCAATGGTCCCGCTGGGCCACGCTTCGCGGCCGGCTCCACTACGTCTTCGCCTACCAGGTTCCGCAGGAGTATTCCGAGTACAGCATGGAGGCCGAAGGCCACATGCGGATCGTGCCGGGGTATAAGGGCGAAATCTTCGTCGACAAAGACACCGGCGTCGTCTCGCGGATTACGCTCGAGCCGGTGAACATCCCGTCTTCGTTCCCGGTAACCTACGCCAAGACCACGCTCGACTACGACCTGGCGCCGATCGGCGACAACATGTACATGCTGCCGCTGCGCGTCCGGCTGATCTCCACCAGCCCGATGGAGCGCTATCCGCACCTGTCGTTCCGCAACGACAAAGAGTTCCGGCTCTATCAGAAGTTCGGCTCCGAGGTGAAGATCAACTTCGCCTCCGGCGACGCGCTGCCCGAAGACCAGTTCAAGGAACAGCCCGCGGCGCCCAACAGCGCGCCGGCAACGCCGGCTCCCGCGAATGCTCCGGCCAATGCCCCCGCGAACCCCCCGGCGAACGCACCGGCGAACGCACCGGCCAATGCGCCCGCCAGCGGGCCGAGACCGCAACCGGGCACCGAGAGGCCGCAGCCGTAGCTCCGGTTCGCGATTTTCAGGAGTTGGCGAAGTCGTATTCGGGCGGAATCGTGTAGCTTCCGCCGCGCCATGCCGCCAATTCGTCCTCGATGTAGGCGCGCTGCTTCACGGTGGGGGCGCCGGTCCAGGTCCAATTGGCATTCGCCGGAACGTCAAAACTCCAGCCGCCTGCCGCCGGCGCACCGCGCTTGTCGATCTGTACATAGCCCAACACATTGGCCGCCGGGATGAACTCAAATGCCTTCTCTCCCGGCCGCCACTGTTTGGGTTTAAGACCTTGCGCGGTCAGCCCGACCTGGTAGGCCTCGGTATCGAAGCCGACCAGGTTCGAACAGTTTACCGCCCAGACGTATACGAGCGATTCGGTTCCCCGCTCCGGGAACGCGCTTGCGCCGAAGAAATTCCGGCTGACGCAGACCGCGGTCTCGTTGAATATGTCGTAGTTTCCGGTCCACACGCGCGCCTGCGTCTGGTCCATCATGACGGTTCCGGCCAGTTGCAGGCCGCGGCGGGTGAGCATGAACCCGGTGCTGAGCCGCTGCTGGGTCATGCCGCCGCCGGTGATCCGCGACACGTCGGCCCCGTCCGAACCGTCGACCCGGAAGCCGACGCTAAACTCGCGGAACGGTTGCCGGCCATTGAGGCGCTTCTGATAAACGCTCATCCCCGGCCGGACCGGGCAGACCGAGGATGGCAAGGGGTCGAGGCCGCTCAAGGAATCGGTGAGCGGGTCCGCCATGCCAAGCGCCGCCTGGGTGAAAGGATGCGAGGTCGTGACGGTGTTCCAGATCCGGTCGATGACTTGCATCTGCTGCAGCTCCAGCATGGTTCGGAACTGGCGTATGGTGACCCCGTCGGTGACCCTCCGCGCCGCCCTCATGTCGCCGTTTCTGATCGACGCCAGCGCGGAAAGCAGCTTTTCCGTCATCGCCTGCGTAACCGGCGGCGGTGTCGTGCCCTGGTGCAGCAGGTCGTCGCCGGACGGCACCCTCCCCTTGGCGGGCATGTAACACCTCATGGGCAAGACTCCCGGCAGATTGGTGCAGACATCGCCGATCGGGCGAGCCAGATAATCCGGCGCCGCCGGGGTCACCAGCCGCCCCGGTGGGGGTGGAACTCCGCCTGAACGTGCACTCATTGCAATCGTGCTCCTATTTTTAGAATTTTCCGCGCCGTCTCTGATCCACTCTATACCAACCGCTCGCGCTCGGCGACCCGAATCGCCGGCGCAACGCCTCCGGCGATTCTCGAATATACTGGAGGCGGCTCCGTCCACGTCCGACGAGTCGAATTACCCCTGGTTCGGAATGGCGCCATGTCGCATGCCCGGCTGTTGTTGTTCCTCGTTTCGCTGCCCCTGACGGCCGCCGTCGCGCCGCCGCCGCTCACCGTCGTTCTCGATCTGCGCGGCGCGCGCTACCAGGATCGCTCGATCCGCGAAATGGAAGTCGAGGCCCAGCGCATTCTGAGCCAGGCCGGCCTTCGCCTGGACTGGATCCGCAAGGAAGATGTCCCGCAGTTCGCGCAGTTCGACAACCTCGTCCTTTTCAAGTTCACCGGGAATTGTGTCATCGAGCCGAACCCGATGATGTTTGACGAGCGCGGACCGCTTGCCTTCACTTCGTCCAACGACGACACCGTCCTGTCTTTCGGTGAGGTGAGCTGCGACCGTCTCCGCGTCTCGCTGCAGCGCGAACTGCACTCGGCCGATTATGAGCGCGGCGACATTCTCATGGGGCGCGCGCTTGGCCGTGTCATGGCGCACGAGGTGTATCACATGGTGACCCGGAATCCCGGCCACACCGGCTCCGGCGTCGCGATGCGCTCGCTCAGCGCGAGCGAATTGGTCCGCGGCGATCTCAGCCTGGACCGCGAAGCGATCGAACGGATTCACGCCTCATTGAACCGGCACGAATGGTCCGCTTCCGGCCGGTGACTTCTTCTCGCGGCCGTAACACACCGATAAAACTTTTCTATCGACTTTGGCGGCAGAGAAAACACGGTTTGATGATAAACTTCAAGAAACCCTGACGGTGGGTTTTCCCACCCGGAAAAGTTAATGGACAAGTCCGGATCAGAATTCCGGACCCTCATCGGTTTGGATCTGTCCTAAGTGGGGGACATTCCGCTCCTTGTTGCGAGCCACGGCGGCCACGCCAGTCCCGCGACACTGCTCAAGCAGCAAAGGAGAACGGAATGGGGAGTTGGGATAACTTACGGGCCGGCGCTTCGAAGCTGGCCACAATCACAGCACTTAGCATGGCGTTGGCGGGTTTCGCCTTCGCCCAGTCGTACCTTGGCGGCATTCGCGGCACGGTGTCGGATTCTTCCGGCGCGGCTATCCCCGACGTCAAAGTAACTCTGACGAATCAGGGGACCGGAGTCGCGCGCTCTACGATCTCCAATAGCACGGGCGCCTTCGTTTTCAGCGACGTGGACCCGGCGACTTACTCGATTACCGCGGAGAGCCCGAGCTTCAAGAAATTCGAGCGCAGCGGCGTTATCGTCGCCACGCAGCAGTTCCTTACGGTAGACGTAAAGATGGAGGTGGGCAATGTCTCGCAAAGCGTCACCGTCACCGAAGACGTGCCTTTGGTCGAGACGTCGAACGCCAGCCAGGGCCAGGACATCGACAACCAGAAGCTTGTGACGCTTCCCAACCTCGGCCGGAATCCGTTCATGATGTCGAAGCTCGTGCAGAACGTCGAACCTGTCGGCAACCCGGCCTATAACCGCATGGAGGATCAGAGCGGCTCCTCGCAGATTTCGATCGCGGGCGGACCTGTGCGCGGGAATAACTACTTACTCGACGGCGTGCCGATTACCGACGCACTGAACCGCGCGATCATCATTCCTTCCCTCGAAGCGGTGGAAGACGTCAAGATTCAGGCCAATACCTACGACGCCTCGATGGCCCGCACCGGCGGCGGCATGTTCAACACGCTGATGAAGTCCGGGGCCAACGAATATCACGGCAGCCTCTACGGCCACATCCGCCGCACCGCCATGGACGCCAACAGCTACTTCAACAACGCGGCCGGGCTTCCCATCACCGATCAGCCCAACACCACCTGGGGCGCCAGTTTCGGCGGCAAAGTGTGGATCCCGAAAGTTTACGACGGCAAGAACAAGACGTTCTTCTGGATCGCCACCGAGCACTATGACGACACCCAATCGGCTTCGACCGTCTTTGCCGCGCCTACCGCGCTCGAACGGGTTGGCAATTTCAGCCAAAGCTACACCCCCAGCGGAGCGCTCGACACCATCTACAACCCGCTCAGCACCACCTGCGCCAACGGCGTCTGCACGCGCACTCCGTTTGCGGGCAACATCATTCCGCAAAGCATGTTGAACCCGGTCGGCCTGAACATTGCCAAGACGTATTCGATGCCGACCACCGCGCCCCTCTACTACGGCGCTCCGGATCTCAATGCCTCGGCCCAGTTGCCCTGCCGCGCATTCCAGTTCACCGCCAAGGTGGATGAGAACTTCACCGACTGGTGGCACGCCAGCGTAAGTTACGCGCGCTATTTCTCGCTCGAACCCGGCAATACCTGGTTTAACTCGCCCTCGAGTCCCGACCAATGGCGCCTGCAGCGCCGGGTGGACGCGACCGCGGTGAACAACATCTTCACCATCGACCCGACGACCGTCGTGGCGATCCGCTACGGCTTCAACCGCTTTCCCAACTTCAGCTATCAGGAGAGCTACGGCTTCAATGTCGGCAGCCTGGGCTTCAGCCCGGCGTATCTGAGCTCGATTACTTCGCCGGTGTTCCCCGAAGTCGGCATGTCGTCGATGTACCCGCTGGGCACAAACTCCAATTCGTATTACGTTCACGCCTCCGATAACGTGTCGGCGAGCGTTTCGAAGTACAAAGGGCGGCATAGCCTGACGGTGGGCTTCGACTACCGCCAGATCAAAGCCGCCGGCAACGACCTGAGCGACAGTTCCGGTTACTTCGCCTTCAACGGCATCTTCACGCAGTCCAACCCGACCAGTTCCGGCGTGGGGGGCGCGGACCTCGCCGATATGTTACTCGGCTATCCGCAGACCGCCACCGGTTACACGTCGACCAAGCTGACGGATTTCGCCAACTACTACGGCCTCTACGTCCAGGACGACTTCCGCTTCTCCGATCGGCTGACGTTGAACCTCGGTCTTCGCTGGGAGCGGGAGTATGGCCTGCAGGAAGCCAACAACGCCATGATCACCGGCTTCAACGGCAGTGCCGTCAATCCGATGTTTGGAAGTGTCACGGGGATCGTGCCGAGCGGCATTCTCGAGTTCGCCGGGATGAACGGCGCGCCGGTCAATGTGGGCAACCCGAATCTGAACAAACTCGCGCCGCGCATCGGCGCCGCCTACCGCGTCAACGACAAGACGGTCATCCGCGCCGGCTACGGCGTGTTCTGGGCCCCGCAGTTCGCCATCGGCGCGCCTCTGCCCACGCCCGGCTTCACGGCTCAGACGAACTACGTAGCCTCCACCAACGGTTACGAAACGCCCGCGGGCACTCTCTCCAATCCGTTCCCCAATGGATGGAACCGCCCGACCGGCACCAGCCTCGGAGCGCTGACGGGCGTCGGCCAAAGCCTTTCGATCTACGACCCCTACGCCGGGTCGCCGATGATTCAACAGTACTCGTTCGACATTCAGCGCCAACTGGCGGGCGGCATCGCCTTCGAGATCGGCTACGTCGGCTCCATGGCGAGCCACCTCACGCTTGGAACGTCCGCGGTCAACATGAATGCGCTCAACCCGGCGCTGCTGGCGCAAGGCTCGGCGCTGCTCAAATCGGTGGCGAACCCGTTCTACGGCCACGGCGGCACCGGCGTCATCGGCGCTCCCAAAGTGCAGGCCTCGCAACTGATGCTGCCCTCGCCGCTGTTCGGCGCCATCAACTATCTGTTCGACGACCAGAACAGTTCGCGCTACGACTCGCTGGTGCTGAAGGCGCAGAAGCGCTTCAGCATGGGCCTGACGTTCCTGTCGACCCTCACCTGGGAGCGCAGCACCGACGCCTCCAGCGGCGGGGCAGGGAATACGCTGAACGGCGGCGCGGTCGGCCCGCAGGATCCCTACAACATGGCGGCCGAATACTCGCTGTCGAACTTCGACACGCCGCTGCGGTGGTCTTCCGCCTTCAGCTATGACCTGCCGGTCGGCAAAGGTAAGACCTTCCTCGGCAACAGCAACAAGTGGGTGGACGGCGCGCTCGGCGGGTGGTCGATCAACGCGGTCACCATCTTCCAGTCCGGCTTCCCGCTGAACATCTCGCAGACACCGAACTACAACTCGTCGTTCGGCTACGCCAGCCAGCGCCCGAACGCCACCGGCGCGTCGCCGGTCACCAGCGGCAGCCTGGAAAGCCGTCTTAGCAACTACATCAACCCGGCCGCGTTCTCACTGGCCCCGCAGTTCACTTTCGGCAACGTCAGCCGCACGCTTCCCATGCGCGGCCCCGGCCAGGCCAACACAGACCTTTCGATGTTCAAGACGTTCAACATCAAGGAACGCGTTCAGGCCCAGTTCCGCTGCGAAGCGCTCAACGCCTTTAACACGCCGCTGTTCTACGGGCCCAATACCTCGTTCGGCAGCGCTTCTTTCGGCAAGATCACTTCTCAGGCCAACTTCAGCCGGCAACTGCAGTTGGCCATCCGGGCTTCGTTCTAACGGGGTGTAACCAACGTGACCGATTTTGCGCTAGGATTCACATCATAGCCACTGTTATGAGTGGCGTCCTCGTCGCCGCCATTTTGTCCTTGGACCGATTGACTACGAGACAGGAGACACGAATGCAAGGCATTCTCGATAAAGAAGCACAAGCCGA
>DAIDIH010000148.1 GCA_027459465.1 Bryobacterales bacterium
GATCATCGAGGGCCTGCAGGCGACGCCGCAGCAGCAGGCGCAGTTGTTGAACATCACGGTGAAGCTGGATGCTTTCGTGCAGGATACGGGCGGCGCGGGCGGTGGGGCGGCGGCCGGGGGCGCGCCATGAACCTGAAACCGAGCAACGTTGGCGGGGAGCCGAAGAAGCTGATTCTCCTCGGCGGTCTGGTGCTGGTGGCCGTGTATTTTTTCTGGAGCAATTCGAGCTCGACGCCGGGCGACGAAGGGCCGGCGCCAGCGACGGCGGCAACGAATGCGCCGCCGATTGCGCGGGACAATGGGCCGCGGCGGGTGACGCGGCCGAGCGCGGCGAGCCTCGAGGAATTTCATCCTTCGATGAAGCGCTCCAAGGACGACCCGATCGACCCCGAACATACCGACCCCACGCTGCGGCTGGACCTGTTGGCGAAGCTGCGGGAAGTGCAGCCGCAGGGCGGGCAGAGGTCGATCTTCGATTTCGCGGCCGAACCGGTGAAGCCGGTGGCGCCGGTGAAGCTGCCGGACAAGCAGCATCTGGGGCTGCCGCCCACGGTCGCCGGCCAGGTGCCCGTGGAAGCGAAGCTGCCCGCGGGTCCGCCGCCTCCGCCGCCGATCCCGCTGAAGTTCTACGGGTTCGTGAGTTCGGCGCAGCGAAAAGAGGCGTTCTTCCTCGACGGCGAGGATATCCTGGTGGCGGGAGAGGGCGACGTGATCAAGAAGCGGTACAAGGTGCTGCGGATCGGGATCGGCTCGGCGGTGGTCGAGGACGAGCAGTTCAAGCACGAGCAGACACTGCCGCTGGCGCCGGAGTTGCAAAGCTGATGCGGCGGCGCAGGGCATCGCCGGAGGAGAGCGGATTCGCCCTGCTGCTGGTGTTCGTGATGGCCGCCCTCATCGCCATCTCGCTGTACATGGAGATGCCGCGCGTGGTGTTCGAGCAGCAGCGGGCCAAAGAGCAGCTTCTGGTCGACCGCGGGCAGGAATATGTGACCGCGGTCCGGCGGTTCTACCGGCAGTTCGGACGCTTTCCGGCGACGCTCGACGACCTGGAGAGCACGAACAACATGCGGTTCCTGCGCAAGCGCTACGTGGATCCGATGACCGGCAAAGCCGACTGGCGGCTGATCCATGTGGGGCCGGGCGGGCAGATCCTGGATTCGCTGGTGCAGAAGCCCTTCGGGCAGGGAACCGGAGCGCCGGGAGCGGCTGGAGGAACTTCGGGAGCGCCGGGCGGCACACAGATGGCTTCGCAGCCTCAGACGCCCGGACAGACGTCCGGTTTCGGTTTCAGTGCGCCGTCCGCAGGCATGCCGGCGGGCATGCCGGGGACCACGGGGACGGTAGCCGATGCGAACGCGGCGAACGATCCGAACGCAGCGGGGGATGTGAACCCCGGGTTGGCCAAGCGGCCGAGCGACCGCACGCTGCCCGGCGTGGGAGGACAGGCGCCGCTGAATCCGAACGACCCGAACGCGCCGCCCGATCCCAACGCGCCGCTCGATCCGAATGCGTTAGGCCAGAACGGCCAGTATCCGCCGGCGGGATTTCCGCCGGGGCAGAGCGGCGTGCCTGGGCAGAGCGGCGTCCCCGGTCAAACCGGCATGCCGTGGCAGTACGGTATGCCGGGACAAGTCATGCCGGCGCAGACGGCGCCCGGACAGGCGGGCCAGCCGGGATTTCCGCAACCCGGAGTTCCGGGACAGAATCCGTTTCAGCAAGGCGCCCCCGGGGGATTCGGGCAAACGGCGTTTGGGCAGGGACCAGCCGGCCAGGGGGCGTTCGCCCAGGCCGGGCCCGCCGCGCCGGCCGGTCCAGGCGGTCCTTTCGGCGGAGCGGGATCGAACGCGGCGCTCAGCGCGATTCAGCAGCAGTTGACCTCGCCCGCGCCCGGCGGCGTGGCGGGATCGAGCCCGTTCGGCGCCGGCAACCAGCTCCTGGGCGGCGGCATTGTCGGTGTCGCCAGCAAGAGCAAGATGACCGGCATCATGGAATTCGACAAGCACAAGAAGTACAGCGAGTGGGAGTTCATCTTCGATATGAAGAAGCTGAACGGCCTCCCCGGCCAGGCGGGCACTCTGCCGGGCTTCGGCGGCCAGCAGGGGATGCCGGGCATGGCCGGCCAGCCGGGCCAGACCCCGATGTCCGGCTCGCAGAACTCGACCAACTCGCCATTCAGCACCAACACACCGGGCAGCCCCGGAGCTACGCCGACGTCGATGGGCACGCCTTCGCAGACGCCGAATTAGTAGGGGGTAAAGCCGCGGGACGGCGGTTCGACTGCGCGGACACGCTGTGCCGTTGGTCCGCCTCGTGGGCGTGGAAGTCTCCGTCGCGCGGGCAGCCGTTCCCTCGAAACGGTCTGGGCCCCTCCCCGCGGTTCTCGCCGCAGGGAAAGGCGCGTCCGTAGTCGGGACTCGTCGCCAACGGATTGAGTCCCAGCGAGCCCCCGAGTCCCCCAGCGGCGACTGGGCTTGCGTCCCCCTCCCCAAAGCCCAACCGGGCTCCGTAATGTCTTTGCGTTGGGGGCCGCGGCGCCCATGCCGCCTAGTTGAACACCCCGCAGCGATCAGAATTCGATCGCTGCCCACCCCGCCGCCGTGCCGTCTGCGCCGGGATCCGTGCTCATTTTCCGCTCAGCGCGGGGGGATTCAGCCTCATCGCAGCGGATCAGCGGATTGGTGCCGCCGGGGCTAGTGCCGACTTACTCCGTTTTGCAGGTATCGTAGTTCTGCGGGTACGGATTTTGTAGGCTGGAGCCTGGCTCAGATATGCTTCCCGCCGTGTTGCCGGATATGCACGAATCGGCCGTAAAGCCTTCGTAGCCTGACTGGCCTGACACGCCGTCTAGGTAAAGGCCCCAATCGGAATTGTTCCTTACAGCAACGTCATCTAGCAGCACGCCGGACGTCGAATATGGCCAGCCCTCGCTCGGACCTAGGAACCAGATGCCCCTATAACCGTTGTTTTCGATATATCGCAAGATGTCGGACGAATTCCATGGATTACTGCTTGATACCTCGATGTCGGTCATCGGAGACGATCCGCCCAACTGAATCCCGGTGCCGGTGTTATTTGCCACCTCGTTGTCGAAAAAGCGCTGGTACGACCCGTACGATTCGATCCCCGAGGGGTACACCATCTGGGTGCCAGGGACCACGCACCCGTTCTGGAGGCTTCCCCCCGCAACGCTAAAGTAGTTCCCGTTGACCACGTTCGCAGTGATGGAGGCGTAGGAGCTCGATGGGTTTGTGAATACTTGGCCGCCGCTTCCCTGCTCGAATCGGTTCTCCACCAGGGTATTGCCATACGCATACTGCGTCGAGCCAAACAGGGTAATGCCAGCACTCCCGGAATAGTAGATCGTGTTGTACCAGGCCCCGTTGTTGCTTTGAGTTACGAAGATCGCGGTCGACCGTGTCGACGTCTTGTAGCCGTTAGGGCCGGTTCCCATTCCGAAGGACGACGACGTGACGGCGGAGTTCTGTCCCTCGAGGAGGACCGCGTCCTGAGGTGCGTTGATGAAGTTGACGTTCGTCACATTCACCGAGCTGTTTGAAGGGGGCACCCAGACGTCGTGGAACCATTGGTCGCCGTTCTCGCAGTTGATAACGGTGCCATTGTCGTAATACCTGTTCCCGTCGACGGTGAAGTCTTGAATGGTGACGTTCGACACACCGCTTCCGAGTGTTATCAGGCTCGTTGGCGCGTATACGCCCGTAGCCATCGTTGAGTAGCACTGCCCGGAGTTAAAGCACGATTGATCGGTCGTAAAACCACGCTGGATCGTGGTATCGTCGACGCCGGAGACGACCGTCCCCTGTACCGTTATTCCGGAGCGGTTAATCGTGATTGTGGGAAGCGTCTGGCCGTCCACAACATAGGTGCCAGCCGCCAGCTGGCAAGTTCCGCCAGAGCCGCTCGCGCTGATGCAATTCAGGAACTGGCTCAGAGTGAGGGCCTGTGCTGCCGCGGCGGTCGCCGAGAAGGAGCCAACAATGAGCGCTGTCAGTACTGATGAGAAGAATGAAGTTCGCATGATGTTCTCCACCGATGACGAGATCAATATGCAAGTCCCCATGAGCTGAGCCGGTCCGATATGATGTCGCCTGGACGCTTCATACGGGCAGCCGTTTCGGGCCTCAGCTGGGAGAAAATGGCATCGACGGCTGCCTGGAGCGCGCGAGCCTGCTCGCCTTGCAGCGTCGCGAGCGTTGTCGCAGGCAGAAATCCCGGCGACGACGCTTCGGCTGCTCTCTGTTGGTCCCGGACGGCCTGAAGTGCGTTGCGGAGATTATCCACGGCCGACCCGACGGCTGCCAGCTCCGAGGCGTTTAAACCGTACTCCGTCTGGAGCTGGCCAATCCGCGACGCGGATGCCTCCTGGTCGCAGCTTAGGCACGCAAGGCCCAGGAGCAGGGACCGCATGAACCTCATCTCATGCGTGTTGAGTGCGGCGGTCTGCGCCAACGAGATCGTCGAGAAAACGCTCACAAATCCGAGAGCAACAGCCGCGAGTAATGCCGATAAACGGTTCATATGTTTTTCCTTTGTTTCGAAAATTACAACACTTTAATGCCTCATGCCGCGATAATACCGTTGTTATTCATCGGCGTCAAGAGAAAATGTTGTGACATTTCTACGTCTGCGGCGCTGACGCGCGACAGGGGGCCGTCATGATTCGCACTCGTGGTCGGCATTTGCGGACGCAAAGCGCCCGGCGCCGCACGTGCGCTCCATGTAGGCGGCGGGCAGCGCCTTGAGATCGGTTGAGGCGCAAACCGCCGGGGACGTGGAGCGAGCAGGGGGCCCGTCGAGCTGGGCGACCGCGACTTTGCCATAGGCCGCAGATGTCCGTCCTTCGCCGGTGGGGGCGAGGACGCGCTTGCGGAGGCAGGCTGAGGAGATGTTCGCCAGGGGTTGAGGCCCCGCGACGGCCGGGAGTCCACAAGCAGAGGAACGCGACAGGAGCGCCGCCCCACGGCAAGCGGCCAAACGTACCGCCTGACGCAGCGGGACACCGGGGGTCGGCGGTCGAGGGGGAGGCAGACCCCGTCTCGCTGCCCGCGGGCCCGTGTGACGCCGACGCCAGGCGTGCACTATCTTCGGGAAGCGGGGAGGGCGCGCTCACCTCGCGTCGGCCGAACGTCGCCGCCGGACCGCCTCGAGATCTTCCGCTGAGGGCCTCATCGAGAGCCCCGCCCCCGGGTGCGCGGCGGACGCAACGGCGCGTCCGGGGGGTGCCACGCCTGGTGGTGCTTGCGCGATCCGGCGCCACACACACGCCTCGCCGCGGCGCGGCGCCAGTGGACCCGCGGCTTTCCCGCCGCACCTTGCGGCTCCAGCGGTCCGCAGGGTCCGTCCGCGCCACCCGCGTGCCGCGCTAGCCCCACCGAACGACCGCAGCGACGAAAGCCAGACCGAAACAGAACAGGATGATCCCGACGCGGACGGACGACGGCTGGTAGCTGATCTCCACTCTGTGTCGGCCCGCGCCGAGGATCACTCCGTCGACCACGGTGTCCACGCGGTAAAGCTCGGCCGCGGCACCGTCAACTCTCGCCCTCCACCCCGGGAAGTAGCTGTCGCCCAGTATGAGCATGCCCTTGCAGCCAAGGCGCGCGTCAAGGACGACGCTCTCCGGCGACCGTGACGCAACGCTGACCGCGTCGCCCCCGCAGCTCTCGACGCCTGGCACATCTCGTTCAACGTAGGCGGTACTGCGCAGGTCGTCGATAGGCCGTCCGAACACCGACTGACTGTCGGCTGCCCTCGGCAGCCGCGCGATTCGGTGCACGACCCAGGCTCTAGGGAACGCATCCGGGTTCGAGTACACTGTCAACCCGCTGGCGCCGGTGAACAGGGCATGCTGATCCGCGTTGGTGGGCTGACGGCCCACCCAGTCGGTAACACCGAGCAACGCTTGGGCGTGGGCGTCGCCGGCCACCGCGAATATGTCCTTGGTAACGCCGCAGTACCCCTCGAGTTGTTCGATCCCGTACCAGTCCCCAAAGTCGAAGGCGATCGCGTCTCTGTCTACACGGACCCGTTCAACATCGGTTCTCCCTTTGAGGTAGCGCGCGATATCGTCGTAGGCGTTCAACTGGTTGAGGTAACCCCAGCCCTGCTCCCGATGCGGGTAAAAGGCGCCGGTAACCGTTCCGGCGTCGAGAAGCACGAGTCCCGACATCAACAGCGCGGCGGTACCCGGCCGGATTTTTTCAAAGGACGCCGCGAGCATCGTCGCGCCGGCGAAGCCGGCGACAAGGCCAGCCGTCGCGAAATTGAAAAGATACGCAGTCTTATCTTCCCGCACCGCAAACGATACAAGGACAAGGCCAACGAGGGCGGCGGCGCAGACGCTCATGGTGGCCCCGATCCGCCGCAACTCCTGGCCCTTCGCTGTCGCACCGAGTCTGATGACGTCTAGACCAAACCCGGCTAGGGTGGCCGCCGCCAATTGTGCCACGAAGATCGCCACTGCGGGGCTCCTCGCCTTGTCTACTCCAGGCAGGACGGCGTACGCGACGCCCTCGAGGAGAGCGTAGGAGCCCATGGCGTACACGAGCGCCGCCACGGCGATCGATGTAAGGACTCTTACTTCCGCGAGGTCCCAGAGCGTGCAGACCGCCAGGAAAGCAAGTCCTAGGACCGCAAACCCGAGGAAAGGGTTGGCGTATCCTGGGAGTCTCGATATGGCCAAGCCGACGACGGAAACGGGATTCATGGAAAATGTCCCGTGAACAACGTAGGGGACCTTGTCGGCAAATGAGAGGGGGTTGGCCGAGCCGACCCAGCGTAGCGCGCGCTTCCAGTACTCAGCGGCCGGAAGCACCTGTGGGGCGCTGAAGGCGAATGCCGTCACGCCAAATGTGAGGAAGGCCAGCCAATTCGACCTGCCGCGGTGCCCCGAGAGCCTGCATACCCATAGGCCTAGCGCCATCAGGCCGGCGAACGTAGGGGCCTGAGGATGGCCACTCAGCTGACTAAACCCGAGGACGGCACCGCCGAACGCGCTGTTTCTTAGCAAGGCCGATCCCCGCAACACGCGTAGCATGAACAACAGGACGAGCGGTGCCCATGTGGCACCGTTCAACATTTGCGGCCAGCTTGTTGCGGCCATATAACCGAGAAAGGAGAAGGCGACCCCGCTGATTACCGACGCCGCTCTGGAGCGCCCGAGGTCGCGTGCTAGCAGAAAGGCGAACAGGGCCGCAAGGTAATGAATCAGACACAGGTACCAATTCAACGCTCCGAACCGTATACGCCCGCCCTTGTCGGGTGCCAGAAACAGTAACCAGTTCAGCGGATACAGTACCCCGGGCTGGTATTGGCCGACTAGCGACTGGCCGGCCCAATGGAAGGGGTCCCACAGGGGAATATGTCCGTGAAGCCACTCTCTGTGTTGGAGTTGAAACCAAGGGAGAACCTGGTTAACCATATCGGAGAAGTTCATCCAGGTGTACTGGTGCGTGAGCGTGACCTTCCATAACAGCGCCACACATAGAAGGAATAGGCAGGCTTGCGTTCGCGCTTCCAGGAGGAGCCTCCGCGCGTGTTCCCGGCGTTGCTCGGACATATCGCAAAGGTATCACGCGCAGCGCTCAACGAAGTTCGGCCCAGCGAATCGCGCACGGTGGGACCATAGAGGGTTGCGCCCGATGGGCACGCCTTCGCAGACGCCGAACCAGTAGCCTTCTACCGGAAAATATCCTTCAGCCGGCCGAAGAAGCCTTTCTTCTTTTTGGGCGCTTCCGCCTGCGGCGGCGGAGGGGGCTGCGGGGTCGGGATGACCGTGGTCGGGTTGTGGCCCGGCACGTTGTTGTGAGCCTGGACCGCGGGCGGAGGCGGAACGGCGGGGGCGGTCCCATTGGGGACCGGCGCCGTTGTCTCCCAACCGGCGACGTGGATGGCGCCGCTGCCATGGAGGTGGCAGATTTCGACCGGCTGCGTGCCCTCGATGAAATACTCGGTGCGCGTGTGGGGGCAGTTGGCGGTGGCGAGTTGTCCGGTCTCCGGATCGATCTGGACGCTGACGACGCCGGGCGGCGGATCGAAGTCCGTTACGTCGCGGTACTCGCGGTGCTCATGGGCGCGCTTCATGAACTCGGTCCAAACCGGGAGTGCCGAGTGGGCGCCTTCCAGTTTGATGTCGCGGTGATCGTCGAAGCCGACCCAGACGACGCACAGCAGCTTTGATGTGAAGCCGGCGAACCAGCCGTCGCGGGAGGTTCCGGTTTTGCCCGCCGCCGGTAGATTGAACCCGCGGCCGCGGACCTGGACGCCCGTGCCGCTCCGCAGCACTTCTTCCATGAGGCTGTCCATCAGGAAGGCGACGCGCGGGTCGAGCACCTGCCGCATCTCCGGCTTATTGTGATAGATCTCCTGGCCGGCGGCGTCGCGAATGGAGGCGAGGAAGTAGGGCTTCACGTACTGGCCGTGGTTGGCGAAGATGGTGTAGCCGCCGGCGATCTCGACGGGAGTGACGTCGTAGGCGCCGAGCGCTATGGCGGGCGTCGGCTGGATGTTCAGATTCATGCCGGCCTGCCGCGCCAGATCGACGATGCTCTGAAAACCGACCTGCTGCGCGACTTCGACGGCGGGCACGTTGAGGGAATGAGCGAGCGCGTCGCGGACGGAGACCTCGCCGCGGTACTCCTTTTCGAAGTCGGCCGGCTCGTAGGGCTTGTTATCGAACCAGAAAGTGGTCGGCTCGTCGTTGAGCATCGTCACTGGTGTGATCGGCGTGGGCGAACCGTTGATGGCCGTGTTCATGGCGGCGGCGTAGACGAACGGCTTGAAGGAACTGCCGGGCTCGCGCTCCGACATCAGGCGGTCCAACTGGCTCTGGCCGTAATTGCGGCCGCCGATGAAGGCCTTCACTTCGCCGGTGTGCGGATCGAGGGCGATGAGGGCGCACTGAAGCTCGGGGTAGTTCGGGTCGCGCTTGCGCCGGCGGGCGATGGTCTTGTCGACCTCCTCCATGCCGATGCGGACGGCTTCGGCGGCGTCGCGCTGCAATTCGAGGTCGAGCGTGGTGTAGACGCGGTAGGCGGTGGACTGGAAGTCGCGGTTCTGGAACTGGTCGAGCAGGGCGTCGTTGACGGCGTCGACGAAGTAGGGCGCCTCGGTGGATTCCATGTCGGGCTTGGCGAGCACGAGCGGGCTGGAGGCGGCGTCTTCATACTGGGCTTCGGTGAGGTAGCCGTTGTCGCGCATGAGCTTGAGAACGATGTTGCGTCGGGCGCGGGCGCGGTCCGGCCAGCGGAACGGGTTGGTCATACTGGGGCGCTGGATCAGGCCGGCGAGCATCGCCGCCTCGGGCACCGTGAGGTGGCTGATGTCCTTGCCGAAGAAAGCCTGGGCGCCCTCGCCGAAGCCTCGGATGCCGAAGCTGCCTCGGCGGCCGAGGTCCACCCAATTGCAGTAGTACTCGAAGATCTGCTGCTTGGTCAGGCGCTGCTCGAGCTGAATCGTGATGATGACTTCGGCCAGCTTGCGCTTCCAGGTTTTCGCGCGGTTCAGCCAGAAGCCGCGGGCCAGTTGCTGGGTCAGCGTGGAGGCGCCTTCCTCCTTGCGCTGGGTGCGGAGGTCGACGAAGATCGCCTTGACGATGCGGATGGGGTCGAAGCCGGAGTGCTGGAAGAAGCGCTTGTCCTCGGCCGAGATGACCGCGTCGACGAGCACCGGCGGAATGTCGGCGTAGTGAACGATGCGGCGCTTTTCGCGGTTCTTGTCGAACAGGTTCGAGATCAGTTCGGGCTCGAGGAGGTACTCGGTGCGGTCCGTGTTGTCGCGGAGCGAGATGATGCGGCTGACGTGATTGCCTTCGAAGCGGATGACGCCGCCTTCGGGTTCGAAGGCCGATTGCGGGCCGGGGTAAATGTCGATTTCGTTGCGGGCGAGGGTGTAGTAACCGGTGGGGTTGCGGCTGGACTCGCTGTAGCCGGCGCGGCGGAGTTCGGCGGCGATCTGGTCCGGCGTGGCTTCATCGCCGGTCATGACCACGCCGGGAGCGGCGAACAGAAGCGAGGTGTGGGCGAACGGCCCGGCGCTGAGCTTGGCGTCGATGAGCTTGGAGTATTTGACCCAGGCCCAGCAGAACAGGGCGGCGCCGGTGACGAACAGAAGCAGGGAGACGGCAACGAAGACCTTGCCGAAAGGGGAGAAGAGAAACCGGACCAGACCGGCCTTCGTGCGTTGTGCCTTCAGCTTTACAGCCACTCAGCTTTTATCTTCGCACGGGCATCCGGACGCGGGCTCCGGGTGGTATCTCATACGCCGGCTTCGGGCCGGAAATGGAGGTCGACGGCGTAGCCGGGCATTTCGACGCGGACCGCGTAGGGCGCGCGGATCGCCAGGCGGGCGCCGCGGATGACCACATGCACGCTCGAGGCGTCGAGCGCAATGCCGAGGCTGGCGGCCTTGTGCGAGATCTTGGACGCGATCAGCTCCGGCGGGAGGGAGGGCAGGTTGGGGTCGCCGGCGAGCGAGTTCAGATATTCCTGAAGGCGCCAGTTGCGCACGTAGGGCGGAGCGAGAACGCCCGCCATGCCGATCAGGCCGGCGAGGATAAGGACGGCGGCCGCGGTGCGCCAGAGGCCGCCGGAAGGGTTCATCGGCGCGTTTCCTCGAGCGATTCGAGTTCTTTCCAGATGTCGTCGTTCTTATGCCAGTCCGGCGTGGCAGGCCCGGTGACCTGTTCCTCGGGGACGCGCAGCGTGCCGTGGCCGTAAGGGCAGATGTACTCGATCCGCGGGCGGCCTTTGAGGAAGCTGTTCGGCCAGGAACCGGCGTTGAGCGGCATGCGCAGGCGGCGGAGGCAGGTGCGGCAGCGGTAGCGCTGATCCCAGACGACCACGTAAAACAGGCCGAAGCAGAATAACGAAAACAGCATCATGACGGTGGTGTAGGTCAGGTCGTGCGCGAAGGGGTCGCTGGGTAAACCCAGGAACACCGCGGGCTTAGCGAAGTACCAGCGGATCAGGCCGCGGACCAGCAGCATCAGGCCGCCCGCCGCCGTCAGCTTCGCCGCCAAAAAGGCCCAGTACTTCATACTTATCAGACTCCTTTCCCTGACCCAAAGTTCCCGGAACAATACCCGGTTCCCACTCTAACCACGCAGGAGGTTTCGGGCCAGGAAGAACAAATTCGCCGGCCGCTCCGCCAGGCGGCGCATGAAATACGGGTACCAGGCGTCGCCGAAGGGAACGTAGAGGCGGAGCCGGTAACCCTGGCCGACGACCATCCGCTGCAGGTCACGGCGGATGCCGTACAGCATCTGAAACTCGAAGCGGCCGGCATCGTAGCCGCGCTCGCGGACATGGCGCAACGCTTCGCCGACGATTGCGCCGTCGTGGCTGGCCAGCGCGGGGTAAGCGCCGTTATCCAGCAACTGCTTCATTAATCGGATGTAGTTCAAGTCGACTTCACTCTTTTTTTGGAAGGCGGCCGACGGCGGCTCTTTGTAGGCGCCCTTGCACAGCCGCACCGGGATACGCTCGCGATTCAAGCGCTCGATGTCGGCCTCGGTGCGGCGCAGGTAGGCCTGGAGGACGGCGCGCACCGAACCGAAGCGCGCGTGCATGTCGCGGACAATGTCGAGGGTTGCGTCGGTCGTCGGGCTCGCTTCCATGTCGATTTCGACGCGCGTCCCAACGTCCCGCGCGCGTTGCACCAGACGGGCGACGTTGTTGCGGCACAGCGCCGGCGCCAGATCCAGGCCGAACTGGCTGAGCTTGATCGATACGGTGGGACCGTTCGATAGAGACGATAGCGAGCCGAGCAGGTCGAGGTACCGGTCGAGAGTCGCGTTCGCTTCCTCGACGGTATGGACGTGTTCGCCGAGGTAGTCCAGGCTGACAAAGATATTCTCGGCCTCGAGGCGGCGGCTGACAGCGAGCGCCTGGTCGAGGCGGCGTCCGGCGACAAAACGCGAGGTCAGGCGGAGCGAAAGGGGCGAATCCTCCACCCAGTGCCGGAGCCAGCTCTGCTCGGAGAGGTAAAGGAGGGCGGCGCGCATCATAAAAAGGGGACGAGCCTTTCCATTTCCAGTGTAGAGTGGAAGCGCCGGACCGGGCGCATCAATCACGACGCCTTGCAGGCCGATTCGGGCTTTCCCGGCCCGCGGAGGCGGCCCGGCTGGAGACCGGTACCGTAAACTGCGCGATGGTATCGAGGAAGGTGGATTTTGAGACCGGCTTGGCCAGATGGCCGTCGCAGCCGGCGAGGTGCGCCGCTTCGACATCCTCGGCATAGGCGCTGGCGGTAAGGGCGATCACCGGCTTACGCGCCTGGCCCTGGCCCCGCTCAATGTCGCGGATTGCCGCCACCGCCTGCAAGCCGTCCATTACGGGCATCTGCATGTCCATGAAGACGATGTCGAACGGGCCTTGCTTGAAATGCTCGACCGCCTGGGCGCCGTCTTCGGCGAAAACGATCTGGTGCTGCGTGTCCTTCAGAAAGGCCTGAAGCAGGAACCGGTTTCCGGCCACGTCCTCGGCGATGAGAATCCGCAGCGGCGCGCCGGGCAGCGCCTGGCGTGGGGTTTGGCTCCGTTGGACCGGAACGCGGGCCGGGCGCAGAGCCATCGCGTCACAGACCAACTTTCGCAACGCGCGGCGCGAGACGGGAAGCATCACACGTCCGGCCAGCGGAAAGCGCGAGCGCTCGACGGCCTGCGCCGCCGCCGGGTCCGCCGCGGCAAGAACCAATGGCACGCCGGAGGCGGCGAGCCGCCCCAGGGCGCGCACGTCGCCGGGCAGACCGCCGATCAGTGCGACACGGTAGTCGCCGGACAAGTCGAACCCGCACGTCATTCCAAAGGATTCCAACGCTTCCACCAGCACCTGGCGGAACGCGGCGTCGGGGGCGACAAGCAGCGCGCGGCATCCGGCGAGCGGGGAC
Source organism: Bryobacterales bacterium (assembly GCA_027459465.1). Taxonomy (GTDB): domain Bacteria; phylum Acidobacteriota; class Terriglobia; order Bryobacterales; family Bryobacteraceae; genus JAJYKC01. The sequence goes on from DAIDIH010000148.1 coordinate 12,904, forward strand.
TCGGACTCGCGCGCGTGGGCTGCGGCGGCTACTCCGAGCCGCGCGTCGAAACGGAGGGTCGTTCCCTGCCCGACCTGGCTTTCGACGCTGATCGAGCCGCCCATCTTTTCCACCAGCAGGCGGCTGATGCTCAAGCCGAGGCCAGTGCCGCCGTAGCGGCGCGTGGTCGAAGTGTCGGCCTGTTCGAACTCCTCGAAGATGGCGCCGAGGCGGTCCCGCGGAATCCCGATGCCGGTGTCGGCGACCGCAATTTCGATGTGTCCGGGAAGGCCCGAGGCGTGGTTGGAGACAGTGAGCGCAATCTGCCCTTCGGCGGTGAACTTCAACGCGTTTCCGACCAGGTTCAGCAGCACCTGGCGCAGACGGGACGGATCGCCCCGCAGCGCCGTCTGCGTGCCTGGGACGATGCGCGCCACCAGGCGGAGGCGTTTCTCCCTGGCCCGCGGCGCGCTGAGTTCCACGCACTCGTCGATCAGGTTTTCCAGGTCGAAGTCAATCTGCTCGAGACGGACGCCGACCGTCTCGATCTTCGACAGATCGAGGATGTCGTTGATAAGGTTCAGCAGCAGGCCCCCGGCGTGGCGGAAGACCTCGACATACTGGCGCTGCTCGGAGTCGAGCCGGGTGTCCCACAACACGTCGGCCATGCCAAGGATGGCGTTCATCGGGGTGCGAATCTCGTGGCTCATGGAGGCCAGGAAGCGGGTTTTGGCGCGGTTGGCCTCCTCGGCCCGGTGGGTCTGCTCGACCAGCCGGGCGTTGGTTTCGCGGAGTTCGGCTTCGAGCGCGATATGCGACGTGATGTCGGTGGCTACGCCCAGAAAACCCTGGATCCCGCCGTCGGGACCGCGCAGCGGGGTGATGGCGAGGCGCACCCGAAGGCGCGTGCCGTCCTTACGGACGTAGCTCCATGCGCGTTCTTCGGCGCGTCCTTGGCGCGCCCAAACCAGGAACACATCCTCGGCAGCGACAGGGCGGCCGAACTCGGCGGTGAGTTCGGCGGCGCGGACTTCGCATTCGGCCCGGTCGTGGAAGAGGTCCGGCGAGCACTGGCCGACGACTTGTTCGGCGCGGTAGCCGAGCATGCGCTCAGCGCCGGGGTTGAAAATGCGGATGACGCGGTTGGTATCGACGGCGATGATCGCCACTTGGGTGGCCGCTTCGAGAACGCCGCGAAGGCGCGCTTCGGTTGCAGCCAGCTCGGCGGTGCGTGCGCGGACGCGGTCCTCGAGTTTTTCGTTCAGCAAGCGGATCTCCGCCTCGGCCCGCTTGTAGTCCTCGATGTCGGTGCAGGCGCCGAACCAGCGCGTGATGGCTCCAGCGGAGTCGCGCGCGGGAACGGCGCGGCCGAGATGCCAGCGGTAGGAACCGTCGGAGGCGCGGCGGAAACGATACTCGGCCTCATGCGGCTCGCCGGTTTCGAGCGATTTCTTCCAGCTCTCCAGCGCCTGCGGCACGTCGTCGGGGTGCAAGGCGGCGGTCCAGCCCGAGGCGAGAGACTGCTCGAGCGAAAAGCCCGTATATTCGAGCCAGTGCCGGTTGCAGTAGTCCAGTTTGCCGTCCGCCAGCGCCGACCAAACGATCGTAGGCATGGCGTCGGCGAGCAGGCGGAAGCGGGCTTCGCTTTCGCGGAGAGCCGCTTCGGCGCCCGAGCGGCGCGCGTCGAGCCGGTTAAGCAACCGGGCCGCGGCCCAGACCAGGAAACCAAGCACGAGCAGGCTGGCGGAGGCCAGCAGCGCGACACCTTCGGCGGCATTGTAGAAGCCATGCCGCTGGCCCACCAGGCTGAGCCAGCCAAGGATGGCCGGCAACGAGATCGCTACCGGGAGGAGATAGCGGGCCATGACGCCGCCCGGCGCCTTCGAGGTGAGCGAGCCCATCGGCCCCTGGGAGGGCTCGGCGGACATCAGAGCAAAGGCCAGGAGCATGACGGCGGTCGCCGTCGCCGCGGTCATGGCCGACGACCCTGGCGTGCGGTAAAGTGCTTCGGCCCCGTACAACAGGCCTACGAGATCGACCAGGGCGAGAGCGCCGGTGAAGGCAGCCAGGATCTGGCCCGCGGCGATTCCACGGCGGGCCGTGGAGGAAAGCGCCGCCAGGCCGAGAAAGGTGATGCCCACCGCGGAGAGGAAGGCCATTTGGAACGGCGTCGGGCGGCCCGCGGTCCAGACCTCGTCGAGCCGCCAACGCACCGGCAGGAGGTAGGCGAGAACGGCGGCCAGGCCCAGGGAGGCCGCGGCGATGGCGAAGGTGCGCGCCAGAGGCGGCCGGCGTGCCCGAAGGAGCAGGGAGAGCGAGATGAGCAGGAGCCCCAGCGCGGCGTTCGGCGCCATGCCGGTAATCGAGGCGGCCGGCGCCAGGCCGGCTTGATAGAACAAAGACGTGACCAACCCGACCGCCGACAGGAGCGCGGCGCACCAGGCGGCCATCCGCGAGGCGCGGCGGTGGATTTCACCGGCTCGCTCCTGTGCTTCGTCCGCAACCGCGTGGACATCCGGCGGCGAATTTCGCGTCTCGATGGCGTAGCCGATCAGGCCGACGATGACCAGAAATGTCATTCCGGCGAGCACCAGAAAGTTCGTAGCGCGCCACCAGGCGGGCTCGCTGGCCGACAGATCTTCCGGCGAGCGCAGCAGGAGATGAAATGAGCGGGTCTGCCCGTCGCCGGGCTCGGAGACGAGGATGCCCCGGGCGCGCGCGGTCTGGCCTTCCGGCAATTGGTCCAGTCCGCCGGTCAGATGCGGCACGCCGAGCCTGGCTTCGAAGACGTTCTCGCCATCGCGAAGGATCCAGATATGACCTCCCGCGGGCCGCAGATGCTCGACTACCGTGCCTTCGAGTTCGACGAGCAGGCCTTCGTAGGGGCTGAGAGCCGGACCGGCGCTGTTCCTCAGTACCGAGGCGGCGGTGATGCGAAGCGGGCGCGGCGCCCGTACCCGCCCGCTCGCTTTTATGACGACGTCTTCCAGTTGCGGGCCTTCGGCGGCCGAATCCGGAAAGCCCACGGCTTCAACGCGCGTTCCCGGCTCGAACTTCGGCTCGGGGTCGGAGGGTATCGCGGTGAGCGTCTGAACGCCGTCCTGAAGATAGAGCCGGCCGGAGGAAGTCCGGGCGGTCAAGATTCCGCTCGTGTGAATGCGATGAGGCAATGAGCCGGGCTTGAACGTGGGGAAAGCGCCCAGCGGGCTCAGGGATTCGGCGAACGGATCGGCCGGCGCGGGACGCACCGTGCGAACCCACTCTATGCCCGGGACGAGAAGCTCGATCACGAGCGCCCGCCCGGACGGGTTCCCGGCGATTCGGCAGACACCCGAAACGTTCACCTCGGCATCCGGGAGAACGCCGGCCTGGGCCGGAGAGGCGGCCGGAATCCGCGCGGAGACGGCGCCGGCGCCCAGATCGAGGCGAAGGGTGGCGACCGGAGTTCGGTCCACACGGGTGAAAGTCGCGGACCGGACAACGCCTTTCACCGCGACCCACTGGTCCGCCCGGCATCCATTCATCAATTCTTCGTAGCCGGCCTGCCCGGCGCGCGGCAGGGCGCCATGGCCGGTGACATGAACGGAATCGGCCGAAATCATGGGAGCGAACGCGCCGCTGGCCGTGTGCCCGGCCACGGTGACCCGATCTCCCGGCACGGCCGAAAGTCCCGGGCCGAAGCGCACGGAAATTCCTCCGGTTGAATCGGTGAGGAAGAAGGCGCCGGGAGCGGCTATGGCCGTGACCACGCCTTGGATTCGCACCCCACGTTCCGATGCTGCGTCAGCGGGACTGAGCGCGCGGATGGCCGAGACCGTGCGCAGTAGAGGAGACGCCGGACCGGCCAGGGCGCAACTCAGGGCGAACAGCGCCGCGGCAAACCACGCGGCGGGCCTCCTGTGTTCCGGGACCAAGTACATCCAGCCTTTCCACGGCCATTCGGGCAGAATGGCCCCCTCGCCTAAGTTTACCCGCTTCGCGGGAAGCGCCCACATGCCGCATTCCATGCAAAGACGAAGACAATGAAGAGGGTATGACCCATTGGCGTGTGGCCGCGCTTGCCGATGACCTGACCGGCGCTCTGGAGGTGGGCTCGAAGTTCGCCTGTCGCGGGCTGGACGCACGGGTGTTCGCGTGGCCGAACCTCGACTTCGAGATGCCTTGCGGTGTTCTGGTGGTGGACGCCGAGACGCGGATGCTTTCCGGTTCGGCGGCCGCGGAACGGATGCGCGCGCTCTCGGGTGAGATCGCCCGGCGCGGGGCGGAACTGATTTACCACAAGACAGACTCGACGCTGCGCGGCAACATTGCGGCCGAGATACGCGCGCTCGGGGACGTATTCGGCGAGCGGGAGATTGTTTTCGCGCCGGCGTATCCGGCCTTGGGACGCGTGGTCCGCGGAGGGAGGTTATATGTCGAGGGCCGTCCCGTGGAGGAGACGGCCTTCGCCCGCGACCCAACGCACCCGGTGCGCACGGGCGACATCCGGGCGTTGGTGGAAGGCGTGCCGCGCGTGACCATCGCCGATGGGGCGAGCGAGGCGGACCTCGAGGCAACGGCGCGTGATGTGATGCGGCGCGCGGGTTCGTTGATCGCCTGCGGTCCGGCGGGGCTTGCCGCGCACCTGGCGTCGGGGTTCGGCGAGAAGACGGAGATCGCCTGGCCGAGGTTGCCCCGCGCGCTGGTGGTGAACGGCAGCCTGCACGAGCGCTCGCTCGAACAGGCGCGGCGGGCGCGCGAGGCCTGGCGGCAACGCGCGGGCTGGGATTTCTGCGATCGCGAGACCGCGGCGCGGCGGTGGGCCGAAGGCGGCTACGACGGCGCCATCGTGTTTGGCGGCGACACGGCGTACCGGATTCTGGCCGCGCGGGGCTTTCCGCCGCTGGTGCCGCTCGGCGAGATTCTTCCCGGCGTGCCGGTGACGCGCTGCGGCGATACGTGGCTGGTGACCAAGGCCGGGGGCTTCGGCGAGCCCGATCTGCTCTGCCGCCTGCGCGAACTCTTGGGACAATAGCAAGTGATGTTATTCGGAGTGACGATGGGCGACGCGAGCGGCGTGGGGCCGGAGATCCTGCTCCGCGCGTTCGCCGAGGATCAGATCCGCTACCCGGTGGTGGCCTTCGGCGACATGGCGGCGCTGGAAGTTTACAACCGGCGCTTGAATTTCGGCGTGACGCTGCGCGCCGTCAAACGGCCCGAAGCGCCTGTGAGCGGCGCGTTGTCCGTCGTCGATTCCGGTATGATGACCGCGGCGCAGGTGACGCCGGGCAAGCTGAGCAAGGCAGCGGGCGCGGCCGCGCGGGATTACGTCGTGCGCGCCACGAAGGCCGCGCTGGCAGGGGAAATCTCCGCCATCGTGACGCTGCCGATGAACAAAGAAGCCACGCAGTTGAGCGATCCGGACTTCGTCGGCCACACGGAACTGATCGGCGGGCTGTGCGGATCGAGCGACGTGACCATCCTGCTCGCTTCGAGCGACCTCGTGGTGACGCACGTCAGCACACACTGCTCGCTCGCCGAAGCCATCCGCCGCGCCAAGCAGGAACGGATTCAGACGATCATTCAGCTCACTTGTGAAGCGATGGCGCGGCTGAAGGATTCCCCGCGCGTGGCCGTGGCGGGCCTGAACCCGCACGCCGGCGAAAACGGACTCTTCGGCGATGAAGAAATCCGGGAAATCCGCCCCGCGGTCGAGTGGGCGCAGCGCCGCGGCCTGCCCGTCGAGGGCCCTCTGCCGCCCGATACGCTGTTCTATCTCGCGGTGCGCAGGCACATGTACGACGCCATCGTCTGCATGTACCACGACCAGGGCCACGTGCCGCTGAAGCTGCTCGACTTTGAAAACGGAGTGAACGTAGCGCTCGGGCTGCCCATCATCCGCACTTCGGTGGACCACGGAACGGCCTTCGACATCGCCGGCACCGGAAAGGCCTCGACGACAAGCTTCCTCCGGGCGCTCGATTTCGCGGCAAAACTGGCGGAAAAAGGCCCGCTGGGAAATTAGCGATTACTCGTGCCGCAGCGCCGCCATCGGGTCCAGTTTCGCCGCCCGCCGCGCCGGCAGCCATCCCGCGGCCAAAGCCACCGCTCCCAGCACCACGCCCGCCGCCGCCAGGCTCACCGGATCCCTTGGCTTGACCCCATACAGGATCGCTTCGACCAGCCGCGTCAACCCCGCCGCCGCTCCCAATCCCGCCGCCACGCCCGTCACCGCGATCCAACTCACCTCGCCCAGCACCATCCGCATCACCTGCCCCGCCCGCGCCCCCAGCGCCATCCGGATCCCGATCTCGTTCGTCCGCCGCGCCACCGTGTACGCCATCAAGCCATACACTCCGGTCGCCGCCAGCACCAGCGCCAGCACACCAAACCCCGCGCTCAGGTTCGCAAACAGCCGCTCCTGGTCCATCGTCGCCGCAATCTGCTCCCGCTCGGTCCGAACATCGATCAACGGCAGGTCCCGGTCCACAACCTGCACCGCCCGCCGCAGCGGCCCCACTATCGCCTTGAGCGGCAGCCGTGTCCGCACTTCGAACGTCATCCCTCCGCCCGCCCCATAAGCCTGCCGGTACGGCAGATAAAATAACGCCGGCGGCTCCTGCCGCAGCCGTGCATACCGCGCATCCTCGCACAGCCCGACAATCTGAACCACCACGTCCTTGCCGGTAAGAAACTCGTTCGTCGTGAACGTCCGCCCCACCGGATTCCGGCCCCCAAAAAACTCCCGCGCCAGCGCCTCGTTCACCACCGCCACTTTCGCCGAAGTCTCCGTGTCCCGCCCATCAAAGCCCCGCCCAGCAACGATCGCGGTCTGCATCGTCGGGAAAAACCGCTCGCCTACCACATTGAGGAGCGCCGTCGAAGCGTCTGGATGCGCCGGGTCCTTCTTTGCCCCCTCCGGCACGAATCCGTTGTTCTCCATCGAATCGGCGATCAGCGGAATCGCGGACAACGTCGCCCCCTCCACCCCGGGAACCGCCTCCATCGCTTCCTCAATCCGCCGCAGCACCAACACATCCTGGGGCGGCGGATACCGCGTCGCCGGCGGCGCGATTTCAAACAGGATCAAATGATCCGGATTAAACCCCAGCGGCACGGCGTCCAGCTTCACCACCGTGCGCAGGAACAGCCCTGCCCCCGCCACCAGCATCGTCGCCAGCGTCAGCTGCAGCGCCACCAGCGCGCGCCCCGAAAGCCCCGCCCGCCGCGTCGCCGTATGTGTCGTCTCTTTCAATCCCGCACCCGCCTCCGTTCGCGTCGCCCGCCAAGCCGGAGCAAGCCCGAACAACAACCCCGTCGCCACCGTCAGCGCCGCGCAAAACGCGAACACCCGCCAGTCGAACCCGCTCGCCCACGGGTTCCTCGCCCACGAATTCGCCATCAGCGCCGGAATCAAATTGCGGCTCGCGTATCCCAGCGCCAGCCCCGCCGCCCCGCCCAGCGCCGCCAGCACCAGGCTCTCCGTAAACACCTGCCGCAGGATCCGCCCGCGCCCGGCTCCCAGCGCCAGCCGCACCGTCATCTCTCTCTGGCGCGCCTCCGCCCGCGCCAGCAGCAGGTTCGCGATGTTGGCGCACGCCAGCAGCAGCACCAGCCCGGCCAGCCCCATCAGCACGTAAATCGGTTTCGCAAATCCGCGGCCCGCGTTCAACCCCCGGCTCCCGTCCGCCAGCGCAATCCGTGGCACGCTCTCCCCCGCCCCCAGCGTGATCGTCGAACGCACCGCCGCATTCAGCGCCACGTCCAGCGCCGCCCGCGTCTTCCTCTCATCCCCACCCGGCCCCTCCCGCGCCAGGATCTGCACCCACCACATCTCCGGATCGCTCAACAGCGACCTCCGCCCCATCGGGGACACCACCGGCTGCATGCTCAGCGGCAGGAAAATCTCCGGCGACCCCTGCGCCGACTCCACTCCCGTAAATCCCTCCGGATTCACGCCCACAATCGTCACCGGAGTCAGGTTCACCGCGATCTTTTTCCCCACCACGTTCTTCGCCCGCCCAAACCGCCGCGCCCAAAACCCGTCGCTGATCACCACCACCGCCCCGCTGCCCGGTGTCGCGTCATCGGCCGGCAATATCGGCCGCCCCATCTGCGGGCGCACGCCCAGATCGACGTAGTAATTCCCCGACACCATCTCCGCCCGCACGGTCTCCGCCGCGCCGCCGATCGTCACGTTCACCCGGCCCGCGTCCTTGAACCCCACCAGCCCGCCCAGCCCCGTCTTCGCGCTCCGCAGCCGCTCATACACCGGATAGGAAAACGAACTGCTCGTCGTTCTCCCATCCGGCAGCGTGTCCCACTGGCCCCACATCTCGTGAACGGCCACTTTCTTATCGCCCGTCCACTCGAACAGCCGCAGCTCCGCCGCCCTCGGCACATCCAGCCGGCTCAGCAGCAGATGGCTCGTCAGCGTGAAAATCGCCGTGTTCACCCCAATGCCCAAAGCCAGCGAAGCCACGGCCACCGCCGCGAATCCCGGACTCCGCCGCAGCGCCCGCCACGCATACCGCACATCGCCCAGCAAATCGTCCCACCAGGCCAAACCCAGCGCCCCGCGCATCGCCTCCTTCTGTCCGGCCACGCTGCCGAACTCCGCCCGCGCCCGCCGCCAGGCTTCCGCCTCCTCCACCCCCGCCCGCATCAGCCGCTCCGCATGGCTCGCCAGATGGAACGCGATCTCCTCCTCCATCTCCCGCTCCACCCTCCGCCGCCGCGCCCACGCTGGTAGTTTCATGGCCGCTCCGCCTCCGCCCGCAGAATCGACGCAATCACCCCCGCCATCCGGTCCCAATCGCCCTGCTCTTTCTTCAGCCGCGCCCGCCCCTTCGCTGTGAGCCGGTAATATTTCGCCCGCCGGTTGTTCTCCGATTCCCCCCACTCGCTCGCAATCGCCCCCTGCCGCTCCAGCCGGTACAGCGCCGGATACAGCGACCCCTGCTGAATCTCCAGCTCCCCGCCCGACATCTGCTCAATCCGCAGCAGCACCCCATAGCCATGCAAAGGCCCCATCGAAACGGCCTTCAAAATCAGCATGTCCAGCGTTCCCTGCAGCAGTTCCATCCACGCGCCTCCTAGACGCTCTAGGACAAGCCTAAACCATCTCTCCTAGACAGTCAAGGAGACCCGTCTTCCGGCTTCTTGCTCCCGGCTCCTGGCTTCTTACTCCTGGCTTCTGGCTTCCGCTATAGGATAGAAGTGCTCACCATGCCAACCACACGCCGGCACTTCCTCACCTCCACCGCGGCCGGCCTCGCCGCCGCTCCCCTGCTCGCCCAGCCTCCCGGCCGCACCATCTCTCCCAACGACAACGTCCACATCGCCCTCATCGGCGCCGGTGGCCAGGGCATGGGCGACTGCGCCGCCAGCCAGCGCGTCGGCGGCGTCAAACTCGTCGCCGTCGCCGACGTCTACCAGGGCCGCCTGGACCGTTCCCGTGAACTCTGGGGCAAGGACGTCTTCATCAGCCGCGACTACCGCGAGGTCCTCGCCCGCCCCGACATCGACGCCGTCATCATCGGCACCCCGGACGTCTGGCACCAGCGCATCTCCATCGACGCCATGCGCGCCGGCAAGGACGTCTACTGCGAAAAGCCCATGGTCCAGCACATCGACATGGGGCAAGCCGTCGTCGACGCCCAGCGCGAAACCGGACGCGTCTTCCAGGTCGGCAGCCAGCGCGTCAGCTCCATCCTTTACCTCAAGGCCCGCGAACTCTTTCGCGCCGGCGCCATCGGCGAACTCAACATGATCGAAGCCTGGTGGGACCGCAA
>DAIDIH010000149.1 GCA_027459465.1 Bryobacterales bacterium
GTTGTGGATCGCCTGCAGCAGCGTCTCGTGTTCTTCCTTGCCCGCCGTGAGCACGTGAACGTTCGCGTCGATGCGCGTGCAAGTCGCGCCTTTCGGGTAGCGGTGGAACGCGCGCCCGTCGAGCGTGAAGTCCTGCGGAAAAACATGCAGAAGGCAGCGGTTGGTCTCCAGATGCACGTCCGAAGCCTGCTCCACCGCGTAGGAGAGATCTTCGGCGGTCACCTGGTGCGGGCGGGCGAATTTGTACGTGCCGCGGTTGTCGAAGCCCAGCACGCTCGACCCGACGCCGGCTGTCACCGAATCGACGGTGACGCGTCCGGACTGCTCCACCTGCTGGACGGCGCCCTGGATGCAGACGCTCAACGCATCGGCGTCCTGGATGCGCCCGCGGTTCCAGCCGATCGACTCGACTTCGCCCGCCGCGACGAAGCGAAGGCTGGAGGCGTGCAGCTCCAGCGCCACCGAGCGCGTGAATGCGCTGCCCGCATCCAGCCCAACCGCCAGCGTGCGTTTACTTGCCATCGGGTGCATCTCCTACCGCCGTAATCCGGTCTTCCAGCCGCAGGTCGAGCGTCGTAGCCCACGGGATGCGGCCGCGAATCTCGGCGTAATGATCGAGGAAATTCCGCACCCGGGCCGCGAAGTCGCCGTCGCCCAGAATCAGAAGAAACGCCTGGTCGCGCACCTTTATGCGGATCTTAAGGTTGTCGAGGTCGCTCACGTCCACTTCCGAGATCCCGTTGCCGAGGGACCCGAGATCGCGCAAAAGGTGGACCATGCGGCGCACGCGCGTGCCGCGCATCGCCTGGCTTTCCGCCGGGTTCACGCCGCGCAGCACCGGCAGGTCGAACCTCGCCTTCGGCGGCGTATCGAGGATCACACCGTCGGCGTCGATCAATGCGAACCGCGATAGCAGCCCGGCCGGAATTTCGACGAAGGCGGCCGGTTGGCGCTCCACGATATGAACCACCACGCGGTCCGGCCAGACGCGCTGCACCGTCGCATCGCGGACCCAGCTAAGGCGCAGCAGAGCATTGCGCCGGTCGGTGAGCGGCAGCAGGTAAATGCTCCGGCCATAGTCGAGCGCAAACACGTTGCGGATCTGCGCCAGCGAGGCGAATCGCGTGCCTTCGATCGTCAGGTTCGGGCTGGCCTCGCCGTAGTCGGGCGGACCGGGCAGCGCGAAGCGCGGATCGCGGATGAGAAACTGCTCCGCGCGCTCCAGCCCGAAATAGGCCGCTGCGAGCGTGAATGAACTCAGCACAATGATCGCCGCGGCGCGCAGCAGGGGCCCGATATTTTTCTTTGAGGCGGACTTTGCCGGGGATTTCGCGGTTTCGGCAGCCATCTTAGCTTCCTCCCACGCCGCCGGCCGGAGCACGCAACCGGTCAAGCAACCGCTCCCCGGCCTGCCACACGTTCCCCGCGCCGAGCGTCAGAACCAGATCGCCTGGCCGTGCCATCTCCGCTGCTCGCGCCACCGCATCGTCAATGCCGGGCGCGTATTCGGCCGAGCGGTGGCCGTACTTCACGATCTTCTCCACCAGGACCGGCGAAGTTACGCCCGTAATCGGCGCCTCCGACGCCGCGTAAATGTCGAGCACAAGTACGGCATCGGCGGCATGAAAGGCCCGGGCGAAATCGTCCATCAGCTCCTGCGTCCGCGTGTAGCGATGCGGCTGGAAAATCACGATCACGCGCGAGTAGCCGCCCAACCGCGCCGCGGCCAGCGTCGCCTGAATCTCGGTCGGGTGATGGCCGTAGTCGTCGACGACCGTGACGCCCGCTTCCCTGCCCCGGAGTTGAAACCGCCGGTCCACCCCGCTGAACGCCGCCAGGCCGGCGCGGATCTTGTCCGCGTCAATGTCGAGTTCCAGCGCCACGGTTGCGGCCGCCGCTGCGTTCAGAATATTGTGCACGCCGGGAACGCCGATGTGGAACGAACCGAGGTCTGTGCCGCGATACCGCAGTTCGAACTCGCTCGACGTGGCCCCGGGCCTCGCCTCGGCAATTTCGAGCAGTGCCTGCGGCGTGCGTCCATAGGTAATGGCGCGACGGTTCACGTCCGGCAAAATTCGCTGGATATTCTCGTCTTCCAGGCAGAGGATCGCCGCACCGTAGAATGGCACGCGGTTGACGAACTCGAGAAAGGCCGCGCGGATGGCTTCGATCGACGGGTAGTGGTCCAGGTGCTCCCGGTCGATGTTGGTCACCACGGCGAGAATCGGCGAAAGTTTGAGGAACGAACCGTCGCTTTCGTCGGATTCAACCACCAGATAATCGCTTTTGCCGACACGCGCGTTCGAACCGCCCATCGCCCCAACGCGTCCGCCGACGACCACCGTCGGGTCCTTGCCCGCCTCGCTCAAAATCGCTGCCGTCATCGAAGTCGTGGTCGTCTTCCCATGGCTCCCCGCGATCGCGATGCCGAATTTGAGCCGCATCAGTTCCGCCAGCAGCTCACCGCGCGGGATGATCGGGATGCGCAGGCGGCGCGCTTCGGCCAGCTCCGGGTTCGACGCCGAAACCGCGGAGCTCACCACGAGAGCCTTGGCCCCGTCGACGTTTTCCGCCGCATGTCCTTCGTAAATCACCGCCCCAAGCTTGACCAACCGGTCGGTAATCGGGCTTAGCTTGACGTCCGAGCCGCTGATTTCATAGCCCAGGTTCAGCAGCACCTCGGCGATCCCGCTCATGCCGATCCCTCCGATCCCGGTGAAATGGAGGCGTTGCCGCTTAAGAAACATTTTTACCTGTTATTGTTCCGGCTTTCCGGACGTAAGTCAATGGGAAGAATCCTGCCATCGCCGCGCCGAGCGCTCCGGCCAGGGTCAGGATGCCTCCGGCCTCGACGCTCGCGGGCCGGTAGCGCATTACGATCTCGTGCACGCCTCTTGGCGCCGCCACTCCGCGGAAGCATCCGTCCACCTCGAGAATCGGCGCCTGCCGGCCATCAACCTGCGCCTCCCACCCGGGATAGAACGTGTCGGAGACAACGACGAGGGCGTCGCAGTTGAGCGTTGCGTGGAGCCTGGCTTCGTTGGGAAACTCGGCGAGGGAGACCTCCTCGCCCGCTGCGTCGCATCCGGCGAGCGCCGGAGCGGGACCCGATGTGAGCGCATCGGCGCGCAGATCGGAAAGGTGGTTCCGGATTGTATCGTTCACGGCGGCATCGTTTGAAACCTGCTGCGCTCGATGCACGGCCCAGGCGCGCGGAAAAGCCTGCGGATTCTCATACACTTTCAGGCCGCTCGCAGCGGTGAACACATCTTGTTCATCGGCGAACTGCGGCCTGGTCCCAATGCGATAGCGGACGCCGGCCAGGTAGGTGAACTGCCAGTCGCCGAACGGCCGGTTGATTACGTTGGTGGTGACGCTCGGCGTGTCGCCGATCACGGTCGAAAATCCGTTCCACGAAGCCCATGCCTTGGGAACCGCGGGGTCGCTCGAAACAATGCGGAAAGGCCCCGGCCGCGAGGCGAGGAACCGCGCAATGTCCGCATTGGCTTCGAGCCGGTTCATCCACTGGGCGTTGGTCTTATTCCCACGCTCCGTGAGCATGTAACCCGAGTTGTTGCCCAACTCGAACACGACCAGCAGCAACGCGAGGACGGCGCCTTGCGCGGGCGTGACGCCCCCGCGGCTCCAGCCATAGAGCAGCCCACCAACCAGAAGAGCCGTAAAGCAGGTGATCACCACGCGGTCTTCGAACGTCACGCGCAACCCGTGTGCGGCATAGACACCGAAAAGGATCGCCGCCCCAACCGCTCCGAAAATCCACGACGCGTGCGCCGCCCGCCGCATCCAGGGCGAATCGGGCATGGCGCCAAGCGCGTCCACGGCGGCGGCGGCAAGCACGGCGACCGCGAGGCCGAACAGGAACACCGCGGCGGAGGGAACCCGCGCCTTTTCCGCCATTGGCGCCAGGCCGTACAGCAGACCGTGAAATACGCTATTCGGCCCAAGCGCGAACAAGAGGCTCGCCAGCCCGAGCGTGGCAAAAAGCGGTGTCCAGCGCCGGCGCCATTCCAAAGCAATGGCGAGCAAAGCGAGCGTCAATGCCGCCACCCCGACATAGGGGTCCGAAGTCCGGCTGAAAGCGGGGAACACGATGGAGAACAGACTGGAAGGCTTGAGCGCGTACAGCGAGTGCACCGCATAAGGCACCGTCTGGTTCCAGGTGAGCGCGATTTCGGCGCCAACCCACCTCGCCGCCAGATGGCCATACACATACGCAGGCAGGATCTGCAGCGCGCCGGTCAAGAACAACAACAACAGCGACAGCGCGCCCGGACCAACCAGAGCGGTCCACCCGCGGCCCGCGCGGACCATGTGGAACAACCAGACGCCGCCCCAGGCCAGCGTCAGAAACAGCGGCGCCTGATGATGCCCGCTCAACCAGGCGGCTCCAAGCGAGCCGCCGGAGAGAATGGCGTTGCGCAGCGGGGCGCGCCCATCGAGCGCGCGAAGCTCAAACAGGAACACCAACGGAGCCCACACCGCGCCGTTGATCATCTGCGGCCAGCTTGCCGTGCCAACGTAGGCCGAAAACGAAAAGATGCAGCCGCCAAGCACCGCCGCGACCCTCGACTGCCCGAGGTCCCGGCAAAGCCAATAGCAGAACAGCGCCGCCATCCAATGAATCGCGACGAAATACCACTGGAGCGCGTAGAAGCTGATTTTGCCGTGGCTCAACGGCATGAGGAACAGCAGCCAGTTCAATGGATAGGCGCCGCCGGGCTGCGCCTGGCCGAGAAGAGGCTGGCCGCCCCAGGACGAGACATCCCAGAGCGGAAAATGTTGCGCGTGCCAGGCCGCCGCCTGAACCTGGAACCAGGGAAGGACCTGGTTGACGAGATCCGGCCCGCTGACCCAGTCGAACTGCCGCGTGAGCGTGAGCTTCCAGTAAAAACCGGCGACGATCGCCGCCAGCGCCGCGGGCATCGCAATACGCACGGTGAGGTTCCCTTTAGTCACGCCGCCTCGCAAACTGTTCGAGCAGATCGGCCGCGCGCTGGGCCGCGCCGGGGCGGGAAAACGAGCGCGCCCGCTCGCCCATGCGCGCCAGTTCTTCGCGGTCGGCTTCGAGCGCCAGAATCTCGCGAGCCAGCCTCTCGCCGCTCAATTCGCGGTCGAGCACAACCCGCGCGGCGCCGGCCCGCGCCAGGGCCTCGGCGTTGTGGCGCTGATGATCGTCGGCGGCGAAAGGAAACGGCGCCAGGATGGAGGGTTTGCCGGCCGCAGCAAGCTCGGCGAGTGCGCCCGCTCCGGACCGGCAGACGACAAGATCGGCCTCGGCGAAGGCAGCGGGCATGTCGTCCAAAAACGCAACCACTTTGCCCGGAAGCCCCGTGCGCGCGAATTCCTCGGCGATGCTCGCCTGGAATTCGAAACCGGTCTGATGCGTGAGACGGATGCGCCGGCCGCATTGCGCAAGGATGGACCAGCTTTCGCGGACCGCGCGGTTGAGGCTGCGCGCGCCGCGGCTGCCACCGGTTACCAGCACGTGGAACTCTTCGCCGCAAGGCCGCGCGGGCAGTTCGAAAAACCGCGCGCGAACCGGCAGGCCCGTGATCTCGGATCGGCCTTTCGGGAAGAACCGCGCCGCGTCCTCGAAGCTGAGCAAGGCGCGGGCGACGAAACGGCCGATCCATCGGTTCGCCGCGCCGGGAATCGCGTTCGGCTCCATGATGATGACCGGAATGCGAACCAGCAGGGCAGCGAGCGCCGCCGGCGCGGCCACGTAACCGCCCATGCTGAAAACCGCGGACACGCGCCGCCGGCCGAGCAGCCGTATGCAATGCAGAACGCTCCCCGGAAGCTGAGCCAGGGTACGGAGGGCCCGCCCGATGCCCGCCCGGTTGAGCGCGCCCGCCTCGATCCACTCGATCGCAAAACCTGCTTCCGGCACAAGCTTCGCCTCAAAACCCTCGCGCGTGCCCACAAAGAAAACCGCGTGGCCGCGCGAGGCCAGTTCGTTCGCCACCGCCAGCGCCGGCACGACGTGCCCGCCGGTTCCTCCGCCCGCCATCGCGATGACGAGTCCGGCGCCTTCCTTCATCCCGAGCGTTC
>DAIDIH010000150.1 GCA_027459465.1 Bryobacterales bacterium
TGCGCTGCGGAGCCGCCAACTCCGTCTGTTCTACAGGCAACTGGTTGAGATTCGACTTGGGCACTGAACGGGATTCTTTCTCCGCCCTCTACAGTAATTGACGGCGGGGAAGGTGTCTCAGTCATGTTGGCACAAAGGGGAGTTCCTGCTCGCTCGCCCGCTGCGAGGGCACCCATCAGATTGTCACTGCGCTGATTGCTGTGCGTGTCCACGAGTTCCTGCTCGCTCGCCCGCTGCGAGGGTCGAATCCTTCGGCACGAGCGCTCCCCATCCGATAGTGTCCACGAGTTCCTGCTCGCTCGCCCGCTGCGAGGTCTCCGGCAAAGGGAAGAAAAAGTCTGATGGCCTGGTGTCCACGAGTTCCTGCTCGCTCGCCCGCTGCGAGGGCATCCTCCACGACAAACCTGCCTTCTTTCTGGATGTGTCCACGAGTTCCTGCTCGCTCGCCCGCTGCGAGGGTAAAGATCGGCTGAAGCCCCTTCACAAGGGAGCTGTGTCCACGAGTTCCTGCTCGCTCGCCCGCTGCGAGGGCGCTGGCGGGCTTCGGAATGGCGGCGCTGGCCGCGTGTCCACGAGTTCCTGCTCGCTCGCCCGCTGCGAGGGGGCGCCTTGGTGTCGCGTGTGTTATCGGCGGCTTGGCGGGTGGCTTGCGAGCGGTTCATCGTGCTGGGAGCGGTGCACGCGCGGGACGTGAGTTTGGTCGGCCCGATCTCGTTGATTTGCGGGCGCATATGGTCCGCGAGCGATCCCCGTTGTTTCGGCATCACCTCACCGCTCGCAGCGGCTTATTCGAGCTGGTAGAGAACTCGTCCCACGGTGCCAAGATCCTGGAAGGACGAAGACACGTACCGTGGCTATTTGTGCCCTATAGGCACCTCCCCATGATATTCCGTTGGCGGAACCGGTGCAAGTTCGTCCTGTCGTCAGGGACGGCGAGAATTCATGCTGGGTCGTGGTTGAGGAGCGGCTCGGGTTAAAACGGCCCGGGATCGTCTCCGTCGATCCGCTTGAGAAGTTGGTTGTAGATTTGCTCCTCGACGGTCCGCCAGTAGTCCGGCGCGGTCAGCCATGGGCGGGCGTCGATTGGGCCTAGCGAGGGGTCCGCCCAGAGGTTGATGGTCTTCATGCTCTGGGTTCGCGCGCGCAATGGGAGGTTCTTGGGCATGCAGGCTGCCTTGGCGGCTTCTCCTGCCGGCTTTCCGGAGGATGCGTTGACGGGTACTTTCCACCACGCGCCCGGCCAATCGGGGTCCATGACGGCGCGTAGGCCGATGTTAGCGGCGGCGTTCAGGTCGGCGTGAATCAGCCCCACGCCCTGTTGGCTGGAGGCGCTTAGGAAGAACGGACCTTGGCCATCCGGGAACACGATGGAAAGTTTCGTCCCCGGGCTCGTTCGCTGGCCGATCGCGTTCGCCGCGAGGACGTATAGGTGTTTTGGGTTTACGTCGCGGTCTTCGGATTTTTGGGCCTGCCGGAGTTGGCTTTGCCAGAATGCGTTGGACCCGCGTGGATCGACCAGGCGGCATCTCATGCCCGGCGCTCCCGTGCGCGAGTCCTGGCGCGAGGTGTGGGCGGCACCGACCTGGTGGAATCGCTGCCCGTTGAGCTCGCAGGCATCCTGGAGGTACTTCTTGATGCGCGCGGAGGTCCATGACATGAGGCGGCGGTTCTCGGATCTGAGCCTCGTGTCCTTCGGCCGGTAGTAGTCCAGGAACTCGGTGACGACGGCATGGCAGGGCGCGAATGTGGGATCGCCCGGCCTGGATTTCAGGTCCTTGTCCAGACCGAGAGCGGCGGCGCAAATACGGCTTGCGAGTTGTTTTGCGCGATTCTCTCTGAGGCGCTCAACGGCGAGGAGTGATCTTTGGCCGAAGTGTTCGGCCACTGTGCTGGGCACGACGTGTCCTGTTCCGTCGCCCGCGTCCGCTACTTGTGGGTCGCCTGGACGCTGGCGGGCGACGAAGGACTTTTGCAGCTTTCGCATCTCGACGAGGTTTGAGATACGGTCCAGCGAGATTCCGCCCGCTCCGCGGATCTCGGACAGGTTCTCGACCTGGCTGGGACGCGGCATCAGCCACTGCTTGGCGAAGCGGAGCGCTTCGCGCATTGCGGTTTCTGTCCTGTTCCAGTGTCTTTCCAGGCGGCGGCTCAACTCATCCGCGCCCGGGTCGCCGATTTCGTCCAGGGCCTGGCGCAGGTGCTCGGCGATCTGGGTCTTTTTCGCGCGGCGGATTGGGTTGGCGGCGAGGATCAGGGCGTCGGTAAGCGCTTCTTCCGGGATGTGCGCTTTGAGGGCGGAGAGCAGGAATTCGTTGTCCCAGTCGGGTTGGCCTGCAAGCAGGAAGCATTCGACGATCCCATCGAGGCGCGCGTTTTTCCGGTAGGCGGCGTCGGCCTTGGTAGCGCGACCGCCCGGATGGAGTTGCCATTCCGCGTGGAGTTGGTTGCAGGCGCCGGCGATCCTTGCGTGGCGGGCAATAGCGCGCCTCAGTTGGAAGAGAAAATCCCGCATCCAGACCGTGACGCGGTTCGAGGTTGGTGGCTGCCCCTGAAATCCGAGCTTTTTCAGGTGCTCGCTCCATTTTTCTTTTTCGCCGGGTTTGATCTTGCGCGGGCAACGATCTTCGCCCTGGAGCCTGATCACGAACTGGCGTTCAAGGCGCGCCCAGAGATGTTCTCCGACGCGACGATAGACCCAGTTTCTTCCGCCCGAGTTGAGGCGGTGGTGGATTGCGGAGGCGTCTGGTGGGGCTTGGCCTGCGGCGATTGCCAGGTCTGCGACACCCGACGCTGACACCGTTTCCCAGACGGCGCAGGCGGCGGCGACGCGGTGGCCGAGATCAACGGAGAGGATACGCAGTCCTGGAACGTGCGGAAGCGTTCGGCCGTTTGCCGGCGCGCCGAGCGCGGCTGCCAGTTTCGGATATGGCCCGTTGGGCTGCGGTCGGAGTTTTGGAGAGAAGGTGATAAACCACCCCAAGGGGTGGGCAGCGCCGTCCTGGGCGTCCTCCAGTTGCTCGCGGGGAGCCTGCAGGCGGGCGTTCCATTCCTCCTGTTCGTAGAGGCCGAGGACCCGCACCGGTTGTTCTGGTTCGGCGCCCGCCGCGGCGCGCCCGAGGCGGTCGGCGCGGCTGACACCTGGACGCGCCTCATCCTGCCCCGCGTCATCGATGGCCAGGTCCCGGGCGAGGCGTTTTGATTGCCAGCGAAACTGGAACTTGCGCAGGGCTTCGCCGTCCCACAGTTCGAGGGATAGCTTGCGTTTCGCGTCCCCGTCGCGAGCGCCGGCGTGGATGTCGAAGGCGACGTTCCAGCGGGATTTGCCGAACTCGCAAAAGACGGGATGGGCGTTGGCGTCGGGCTTCTGATAGGCGGGCACGAGGAAGCGGGCCCGCCTTGACTCGGCGGAAGTTGCCTTGACGTAGCGATTGAGGATCGAGTCGTCCGGTGCTCCGCCGGGCCGCCACACTGGCTCTGCGTCCTCTCTCGCCAAATTTTCGAAAAGACGGGTGTCGCCCCATTTTTCGACGTCCTCCTGGAGTTCGCGCACGGCCCGGATACGGTCCTCGGGCGTAGCGCACTTGGGGTCCGACCATGCTGCGACTACTTCGTTCCAGCCCTGAATGGCGCGGGCACGCAGCGGGATTGGTTCTGCGGATCCTGTCTCCTGGCCGCAGCGCTCGCGGTATTCCTCCAGCCAATGAAGCGCCTGTGGGTCGATGCCCTGGACCTGGCGCGCTTCCTCGTCGAATTTGCTGCGCTCGAGTTCCCGGCGGCGGATCCATGAGTGATAGGAGGAGATGCGTCTGAGAGCGTGATCAAGGGCGGCGCCGAACTCGCCTGTGTGGTCGCGGTGTAACCGGTATGGAGCGCCGATGTGTCGTTCGATGTACGGGCGCAGGCTCGGAAGCCAGCTCCAGTTCGACTTGTCTTGGACGGAGCTTAGTTTTTTCGTGTGGGCGGCGAGTTGGTCCGCCAGCTTTGTCCGCGTCCTGGCGCAATCTTCCTGGGATAGGAGATCCGTGTTGAGTAGCGCCTTTAGTTGAACCCGTGCTTTGTTCGGCGCTCCCGACTTCCACCCCAGGGCGGCGGCGATGTCGCGCAGCGGGTCGCCGCTCTGCGGGTTCTCTCCGATGGCTTCGAGCAGGAGGGCGAATAATGCCGAGGGAAACCGGCCGGCGCAAGCGTCGAGGTCCGTGGCGAGCATGGCTCGAAGGCCGTCGACGCTTTTTCGAAGGTCGTTCTTGGGTTTGTCTCCCCAGTTTTGGGAGAGCCAGTTCCTGGCCTTTTGGCGGAATTCGCGTGCCGTTTCGCGGGTGCGATTTGGGTCGTCTGGGTTCTTGGGACGATGCAGTAGGTCCTGCGCGGTGACGTCCAGAATGTCGCACAGGAATCGGGCGGCCTCGTCGTCTGGTATCGGCGCTTCGAGTCCCAATTCGGTGTGCAGTTCTTTGAACTTCCGGCGACGGTTGACCCAGCAGCGGTTGTCACCGATGGCTGCCTCCAGTGATGGGCGGCAATCGGCGAGCCATTCGTCGGCAGTTGGGCCATCCAGTCCGCTGAGGAGAAGCTCGTCTCGGAGAGCACTTACCACGTTTCCCCGTTCCAGGCGGTGATGATCTTCAGCCTGGTCCGATTCGACGGTGAGCCAACAGAGGGCTAGCAAGCAGCGGGCGAATCGTTTGTCCTCCGCGGACTCGCAGGCTTGGGGCGGAAGTCCCGCGCGGATTGTCAGCAGGAGGTCGGCGAAGGCGGCGGTGGCGCGGTTGAACATTGCGTGTGTCGCCCAAAGCGCTCGCATTGCGTCCGGCGTGCCCGTGAGCCGGAGGGTGTAGGCCCTTTGCGTGGTTGGCATCGCCCACTTATTTTAGGCTTGTGCGGGGTGGGTGGGCGTCGGACGGTCTTTCGCGTTGGCGCTCGCGGGCGGCGCGGGCGGTGGATCTGACGGCGGCCGAGATTATTGTTTCGGTGGGACGTGGGATCAAGGAGAAAGAGAACATCGCGGTGGTGGAGGAGCTAGCGCGGGCGTTGGGGGCGGAGTTGGCGGCGTCGCGGCCGATTTGCGATAACGGGTGGCTGCCGATGGAGCGGCAAGTGGGGAGCAGCGGGCAGACGGTGGCGCCGAAGTTGTATGTGGCGGTGGGGATTTCGGGGGCGATCCAGCATTTGGTGGGGATGAAGGGGTCGAAGACGATCGTGGCGATTAACAAGGACGCGAACGCTCCGATTTTTGAGGTGGCGGATTACGGGATTGTGGGGGATTTGTTTGAGGTGGCGCCGGCGATTGTGGAGGAA
>DAIDIH010000151.1 GCA_027459465.1 Bryobacterales bacterium
CCAAAGTGCGTTTTCTCCTGTCTCTTGACGAAGGCACCACCAGTGCCCGGGCCGCCCTCTACAACGAGCAAGGCCGCCGCATAGCCACCGAATCCGCTCCTCTTGTCTGCGCCCACCCCAATCCGGGCTGGGTGGAGCAGGGCGCCCAGGCCATCTGGACCGCCCAACTCGACGCCGCGCGCCGCGTGCTGGCTGCCAAGAACGTTCGGCCGGGTGAGGTGGTCGCCATCGGCATCACCAACCAGCGCGAAACCACCATCGTCTGGGATGCGTCGACGGGTGAGCCCATCGCCCCAGCCATCGTCTGGCAATGCCGCCGCACCGCGGAAGCCTGCGGCCTGTTGGCCGCCTCTCCCGCCGCCGATGCGGTGACGCGCAAAACCGGCCTCGTCATCGACGCCTACTTTTCGGCCAGCAAGATCCGGTGGATCCTGGATCATATTCCGGATGCCCAAGCCCGCGCCCGCGACGGAGCGCTACGGTTCGGCACCGTCGACACCTGGCTCCTATGGAACCTCACAAACGGCGCGGTGCACGCGACCGACGTCTCGAATGCCTCGCGCACCATGCTCATGAACCTCGAGACCGGCGACTGGGACCCCGAGCTTCTCTCGCTGTTCGACATCCCACGCGCCATGCTGCCGCGCATCATTCCATCCAGCTACACCGCGGGTATCGCCGGCGCAGACCACCTGGGTTTTGAAGTGCCGATCTGCGGCATCGCCGGGGACCAGCAGTCCGCCCTCTTCGGCCAAGCCTGCTTGCGCCCCGGGCTGTCCAAAAACACCTACGGCACTGGCTGTTTCGCTCTCATGCACACCGGCAGCCGTCAGCCTGTCAGCCGCCACAAACTGCTGGCGACCCGCGCCGCGTCGCTTGACGCTTCGCCCCAATTCGCAATCGAAGGCAGCATCTTCACCGCGGGAGCCGCGATCCAATGGCTCCGCGACAAACTGGCTCTCATTCCCTCCGCCGCGGCCACCGAGGCAATCGCCGAATCGGCATCCGGAACCGATGGAGTGTACTTCGTACCCGCCTTCGTCGGCCTCGGCGCGCCGTACTGGGATCCGAACGCTCGCGCCACGCTCACCGGCGTCACGCTCGCCACCGAAGCCAAACATGTCGTCCGCGCCACACTTGAAGGCATTGCCTATCAGGTGCGCGAACTCGTCGAAGCCATGGAAGCCGACTCCAGCGAACCCCTGCGCGAACTCCGCGTCGACGGCGGCGCGGCGGCCAACAACTTCCTCATGCAGTTTCAGGCGGACATCCTCGGCAAACCCATCGTCCGCCCAACCGACACCGAAACCACCGCCCTTGGGGCCGCCTACCTCGCCGGCCTTGCCTGCGGCTTCTTCCCCTCCGTCGAGGCGATCGAGGCCAACTGGTCCGCCGACCGCATCTTCGAACCCCGCATGCCCGCCTCCCAGCGCGAAGACCTCTTCGCCGGCTGGAAACACGCCGTCACGCAGTGCCGGGCCAAATGAGGAATCCCACGGACGCGCGCCGGACAATCATTGTGCCTGCTACTATTCCCTCGATGCTCCGCCTCACGCTTGCGGCCCTGACCGCCGTGGCCGCCACCGCTCAGCCGCTCGGCCGGGACTATGGCCGCTCCATGGTCATCTCGCGCCAGGGCATCGCCGCCACGAGCCAGGTCCTCGCCTCCGCGGCTGCCGCACAAATCCTTGCCAAAGGCGGCTCCGCAGTAGACGCCGCTATCGCGGCAAACGCGGTCCTGGCCGTCACTGAACCTATGATGGACGGGATCGGCGGCGACCTCTTCGCCATGTACTGGGAGGCGCACTCGGGCAAGCTCACCGCGCTAAATTCTTCCGGACCCGCCGCCCGCATGCTCACTCCCGCCTTCCTCGCCTCGCATGGGATCCACGACAAAATGCCCGTCCACGGCATACACACCGTCACCGTTCCCGGCGCCGTCGGCGGTTGGGCAGCCATGCACTCGCGCTACGGTAAACTCCCCTGGCGGGACCTGTTCACCGCCGCCATAGCCTATGCTCGCGACGGGTACCCTGTGCCCGAAGTCCTGGCCGTGATCTGGTCGCTGGACAGTTCTGTCAAAACGCTTCAGTTCAACCCCGAAACAGCCCGTGTCTTTCTGCCCAACGGCAAGCCGCCCAAACTCGGCGAGGTCTTCCGCAATCCCGAACTCGCTCATACACTCGAAATCATCGCCGCGCAGGGCCCGGACGCCTTCTACCGCGGCGAAATCGCTTCTTCCATCCTCGCCACCTCCCGCAAACTCGGTGGCACGCTGACCGCCGAGGACCTTGCCGCCTTTGAACCCGAGTGGGTCGAACCGGTCTCCTCCACCTACCGCGGATGGCGTGTCTACGAAATGCCCCCGAACGACCAGGGCATGGCCGCTCTCGAAATGCTGAACATCATGGAAACCTTTGAGCCGTCGCCCGAAGGCCCGCTCAGCGCGCAGGAGATGCACACGCGCATCGAAGCCATGAAACTCGCCTACGCTGACCTGGCGCGCTACAACGCCGACCCGCGTTTCGCGCACGTTCCCGTCACCGGACTCCTCGCGAAGCCCTACGCCGCCGAGCGCGCGGCCCTCATCGATCCCAACAAAGCCAACTGCGATGTCCGCAACGGCACGCCAGTCCGGGGCGACACGACATACCTTGCCGTCGTCGATCACGACGGCAATATCGCAAGCTGGATTCAAAGCATCTCGGGCACGTTTGGCTCCGGCGTCACCGTCGAGGGCCGGGGCATCCTGCTCCAGAACCGCGGCGCGTTATTTTCGCTCGACCCCAAAAGCCCGAACATCCTCGCCGGAGGCAAGCGTCCCTTCCACACCATCATCCCCGCTTTCATGGAAAAAGGAGACATCCACATCGGGTTCGGAATCATGGGCGGACCCAATCAACCGCTCGCCCACGCACAGTTCGTCTCCAACATCGTCGACTACGGAATGAACATCCAGGCCGCGCTTTCGGAAGCCCGTTTCACCAAGCCCACCGCCCATGGCTGCGACGTCACCATCGAATCCCGCGTGCCCGAAACCACTCTCCAGCAGCTTTCCGAGCGCGGCCACCAGATTCAGATCGCCCGTCCGTACACGTCGCAGATGGGGCGCGGCAACGCCGTTCTGCACGACTCCGCCACGCGCGTCAACTACGCAGCCTCGGACCCACGCGCCGATGGCGCCGCCGTTCCCGAGCTTCCCGCGCACTGATCCGGCACTACTGCTTCGCACCGAGCTTCGCGCTCAGGAAATCCGACCCAGCCTGATACGCGCGCAGCCAACTCGACATGCGCAGAAAACCGTGAATCTCGTCCGGGATGATCAGCTCCTGAAACTCCACCCCGCGCTTGCGCAGCGCCTCGACTAATTCCACCGTCTCGGCAAACGGCACGTTTCGGTCGTCATCGCCGTGAATCAGCAGCACTGGACTCCGCCACGTATCCACGCTTGCAATGGGCGACGAGTAGTAGGCGATGCGCGCCGCGTCCGGGTTCTTTGTCGGATCGTACGTCGGCACGAAGTTCGGGATTTCGAGGTTCCAGTCATGCACGCCGTGAAAATCCACGCCCGCTTTGAAAAGGTCCGACGCCCGCGCCAGACCGAGCGCCGTCAGATACCCGCCGTAGGAACCTCCCCACAACCCGATCCGTGTCCCATCCACGTCCGGCCGCTTCCGAAGATACACCCCCGCTCCCATCACGTCGTTGAACTCGCTGGCTCCGGTCGCGCCATAATGCAGTGCCTCGCGGAATTTCATCCCGTAACCGATCCCGCTGCGGTAATTCACGCTCAGCACGACGAACCCGCGGCTCACCAGATATTGGTTCATCGCGTACGCGTTGTGGTAGTAGTCCATCGGATGCCAGCCCAGCAGCATCTGCCGCCGCGAGCCGCCATGAAAAAACACCACCGCCGGATGCGGTCCGGCGCCATGGGGCAAAAAGATCTGCCCATGAATCTGCATGCCATCGGTGGCGGAGAAAATCACCTGCTGCGGCGCCACGATGGAATCGAGCGGAAACGACTTCGGCAGAGCATCGGGCGCGAGGTCCCGCCGCTCGCCCGCCTCGAGCATCTCGGCATGGGCTGGATGTACGGTGCTTGAACTCAGAAACGCCAATGCCCCGCCGGCATCTACCGGCGACCATTCGATGTTCTCGCCCGGCGTCAACTCTTTCGCCGCGCCACCCACGATCGGAGCGCTCCACAAGTGCCGGCGGTCAATGTCACCCTCGTTGGACGAATACAGCACGTTGCGTCCATCGCGGCTCATCGACACGTGCTCGACCTCGTACTCTCCCGCATCGCCCAGGTGCGTGGCATTGCCGCCTCCCGCCGGCAGCGAATACAACTGCAGCCAGCCAGTGCCTTCCCAGGGAAATACGATCCGCCCGCCCGCGCCCCAGAAAAGCTGATTGCTCGCTTCCATCCCCCGAAACACGCTGCCGACGCCCACACGGGCCCGCCAGATCTCCCGTCCCACCCCGGTTTTCGCGTCGGCCACGCGTATCGACCAAGGCTCGGCCTCGCGCAGCGGCCCGAATGTGAAGTCGCGCTTCAGCGCCGGGATGCGGCGAAACACAACCTGTTTCCCGTCGGGCGACCACACTGGCTCCCCGTCGCGATCCACGCTTGGGTCCAGGTACACCAGCTTGTGCGTGTCGAACTCGTAAACGCCGATGAAACTGTGATTGCCCCGGTCGCTGACAAAGGCCAGACGCGCTCCGTCGGGCGATATGCGCAATTCCGACTGTTTCCCGCGCACATGAAGCAGCAGCTCGGGCTTCGAGCCTTCCTCCAGTCCTACGCGATGAATCTCGCCGTTCCGCGTCACGTAGAGCACAGAAGCTCCACCCGGCATCATCGCCGGTTCCATGCCTTCAGCCAGCTTTCGCGGCGAGCCGCCCGCGACAGAGACGATCCATAAATCCTGCTCGACGCCTTCTGTGAGGCTCGCCGGGTTCGGATCCGACGCGCCGGGAAATTCGAAGTCGCCGCCGCGGACATAAATGATCGATCCGCCGTCGGGCGTCCACACCATCTGGGCGATTTCCTGCCCGTCGTCGGCCGTGTAGTTCGTGACCCTTCGCCCGGCTTCGCCCTTCACGCCCGCGACCCAGACATTGCGCGCACCGCGTTCGTTGTAGACCCAGGCCACCTCGCCGCCGCGCGGCGAAGCCGTCAAGTCGGACGGGAACGGCGCGCTCAGCAACCCCTCCAGCGTCACAGGCGCGCCAGCCAGCGCCGGCGCACACACGAGCAACGGAACAACGAAAGTTCGTCGACACATGATGTTTCGTTTATAACCCGCGCCGGGTCAACCGTGTTACCGCACTAAAATTTGCGGACGATCGGGTGGAAGCCTTTGCCTTCGAGCACACTCCGCAGCCGCGCCAGGTCAGCCGCGTCTTTCGTCGGCCCCACAAGCACACGGATCAACCCGTTCGGTGCAGGAGACAGACGCACGTGCAGGTTGTCCTTGCCCAGCGCGACGGCCACCGTCTCCGCATCCGCACGAGCCGTCGCCACAACCTGCAGAAACGTCTCGCCACTCTCTGGTTGGGTGACGTGAAGGATTGCGCCTTCGGTTGGTGCGCTCGCCGGCTCGGTAGACGTCCTGGGCGCTGGCTCTGCCGGAGCAGCCTGCTGTGGCTGCGGCTTCTCCTGCACAGACGCGGGCGCCACGGCCGGGGAACCGTTCGATGCTGTCTCGGGCGCGGGGGAATCCTTCACGGGCGCGGGGCCATTATCCGAGGCGGACTTTGCCCCGGCCGGTGAACGAGCCAGAGCACTTTGTGCACCGGCGTTCCGGCCAACCACATACCCCATCGCGAAGTAGATTCCCAGCAGAATCACCAGGATCGCGAAAATCCCCAGCAACTGCGCGTTGCCAAGCGTCAGTTCGTATTCGCCGTCTTCGTTGCGTTGCAAGTTAAGCTACGACTCTCCTTTTGCTGCCTCCGGCGGCGGCGGCCCCGTCTCGCGCAGCGTCCGCGCCAGGTTCGAAATGATGTCAATCGGCAGCGGAAACACGATGGTCGTGTTCTTCTCCGTCCCAATCTCCACCAGCGTCTGCAAATATCGTAACTGGATCGCGGCCGGCTGTCGCTGGATCACCTCCGCCGCCATCCCCAGTTTCTCCGCCGCCACATACTCGCCCTCGGCGTGAATGATCTTGGCGCGCCGCTCTCGCTCGGCCTCCGCCTGCCGCGCAATCGCGCGGATCATCTGCTCCGGCAGGTCCACCTGTTTCACTTCCACCATGCTCACCTTGATGCCCCACGGCCCGGTGTGCTGGTCGAGTACGGATTGCAGCCGGACGTTCAGCTTCTCGCGCTGACCGAGCAATTCGTCCAGCTCCACTTCGCCCAACACGCTGCGCAGCGTAGTTTGGGAAACCTGAGACGTCGCGTAGAGAAAGTTGGCCACCTCCACCACGGCCTTCACTGGGTCCACCACGCGGAAGTACACGACGGCGTTCACCTTCACCGTAACGTTGTCTTTCGTGACCACATCCTGCGGCGGCACCTCCATCGTCTCCACGCGCAGCGAAATTCTCACCATGCGGTCCACCGGCGCGAACACAAGAATCACACCCGGGCCTTTCGGCTGAGGCAGGATGCGTCCCAGGCGAAACACCACGCCGCGCTCATATTCGGCAAGAATATTGATCGATCGGATGACGTAGACAGCAACGATCAGGATGGGAACCAGCAGAACCAGGTTGGGCATGAACGGCTCCTTTCCAGCCGGGCTGCTCTTACTGTATCAACGCTCAAAGGACCCAGCCTGTTCCCGCATCTTACACTGAAAGCCGTGACCGGTGGGAAAGGGCTTGTGCTTGCGGCCGCGCTAGCAGCGCTCGTTTTGAATGACGGCGACTTCGGCAACATCGATACGGCGCGCCGCCTTCAGGTCTCTCACTCCTGGTGGACCGGTTCCCCCGAAGTCGACGCCTCCCATGCAGCGGGCTTCGGCGTTTATGACGCACACGGCAGGCTGCGCGCATGGTACGGCATGGGCCAGAGCCTCGTCCTTTTGCCGATCGATCTCGTCTGTTCGCACATCGTCCGCGCTGCCGCGTCCCGGTACCGGCTTGACCGCGCCGCGCGTACGAAATTCCGCGTGCTTCTGGCCTCGCTCATTCTCGCTTCTCTCACTAGCGCCGCAGCCATCGCCGCCGCCTTGGCCGCTCTCGGCGCGCTCGGCTTGTCCCCGCCAGAAGCACTCGCCGGCGCACTGACTCTGCTTTTCGGCACGACGTTCTTTCATTACATGCAGAACTCCCAGGAGAACAACCTGCTGCTGGCGTTGTTTCTCACCTCGCTCTGGTGCGCGTTGCGCTGGCTTGACCGCCGCCATCCCGGCTGGGCCATCGCCGCCGCCCTCGCATCCGGTTTTTCACTCATCACTCGCCTGCCGTGCCTGCTCGATGCTGCGGTCATCGCCGCAGTCGTCCTGCTCGCCGCCCGCCGGGCCAGCGTGCGCTTTTTCGCGGTCTTCGCCCCTTCCTATCTGTTCTTCGTCGTGCTCGACCGGTGGTATCAGTGGGAGCGATTCGGTTCGGTCTGGACCACCTACATGGGCCTGCAAAATCTCCAGCGCCATTCTCCCGGAGCTCCGGCCGCGTTCCCATTCGGCTACCCGTTCTGGCACGGCTTCTGGGGCGCGCTCGTCTCGCCCCCAAAGTCGATTTTCCTTTACGACCCTTTGCTCGTCGCCTCCCTTTTACTTCTCGTCTGGACCTGGCGCGACACCTCTCCCTTGCTCAAGTACTACGTGATTTCGCTCGCATGCGCCGTCCTGGTCTACGCGTCTTTCTACGCAACCTACATCACATTCGCCGGCGACGCTGCCTGGGGCGACCGCTTCACCGCCACCACCGTCGAACTCCTCGCCATGCTGTCTGGCCCACTCGCCGTTCGTCACTGGCGCCAATTGCCACTCGCCTCGAAAGTGGCGCTCGTGCCGCTGGCCTGCCTTTCGTTCTTGGAGCAGATCCTCTCCACCACACTCCCGGTGTCGACCGAAATCGTCCAGGGCGCCTCTTCGGCTATCGTTCAGCGGGCAACGAACGTAGCACTGCTCCTGCGCGGAGACACCGGCAATCCCGCATGGCGCGCCGTTCCCATGGCTTGGCGAAACTGGAATTACCTCCCGTTTCACCTCCGCGAAAACTACGCCTCACTGATGCCAGCCGCCTTCATCGTCTGGGGGCTGTTGCTCACCACTACCGCCGCCGCCGTCACGATGGCGGTCCGCTCAGCGGTTGGGCCGCTTCCCCGGCAGGCTCCACCCGCAGCGTAAGCCCATCTTCGAGTGCGAGCACACGGACGAGCGACCCTTCCGCCGCTGGACGCGTCGAGACCGCGTTCCAAAGCTCCCCTCGCACGAAGACACGTCCCGCCGGGTCGAGCGGCGTGCGCGCAACCGCGAGTTCCCCTGTCATGCCCGCAATGCCCGTAATCACCTTAGCTGCCCGTGCCTTAAGCACCAGGGACACCAAGAAAATCGTGATCGCCGCAAACGGCAGCGTCACCGCCACGGCCGTCAGGAAGTGAATCCGCAGCTCGGGCGGGCCTTCCACCAGAAGCATCGCCCCAAGGATCATAGCCGCCGCCCCACCGGCCCCAAGGATGCCGTGCGAGGCGAACTTTGCCTCGAGCACAAAGAGAACCAGCGCCAGGACCAGGAGCGCCGCACCGATCCAATCAATCGGAAACAGCGACAGCGAAGCGAATCCCAGCAAGGCCAGCATGGCGCCAAGCACGCCCGGCGCAATCAGGCCCGGATGTGTGAACTCGATATACAAACCCAACGCTCCCAACACAAGCAGGATGAAGCCGGTATTCGGATCGGCGATCGCCGACAGAAACCGCTGCCGCATCGTGAGGGGAAGCTCCTCTACCCTGGCGCCAGCCAGATGCAGCGTCGTGCTTCGTCCGTCGATGCGGGTCACCGTGCGCCCCTCCAGCGCCGCGATTAGTGCCTTCTCGTCCGGCTCGATCAGCTCAATCAAATGCTGGTCGAGCGCCTCTTTATCCGTCACCGATACGGCCTGCCGGATCGTCTTCTCGGCCAGTTCTGTGTTCCTCCCGCGCCGAGAGGTGAGCGAGCGCATCAAAGCTGCCGAATCGTTTTCCACTTTGGCCCGCATCACCGGGTCCATCTGCTGGCCAAGCAACACCGGCGAGGCCGCGCCCGTGTTCGTGCCTGGCGCCATCGCCGCTACGTCACCCGCTTGGAGTAGGAAGAACCCGGCGCTCGCCGCCCTCCCACCGCTTGGGGTCACATACGTGATTACGGGGACCGGCGAGGCGTCCAAAGTCTCAATTATCCCCCTCGTTGCATCCAGCATACCCCCCGGCGTGTTCAGCCGGAGCAACAGCGCCGAGGCGCCTTCCGCCTTCGCCCGCGCGAGCGCCGACGCTACGATCTCTTCCGTCACCGGATGAATCACGCCGTCGATGTCGACAGCGATGACCACGGGCGCGGCCAAGCCGGCCGACGCCACCAGCGCCACCACCACTGCCAGAGCCCACATCCGCGGCATTCTGCGCTCACTATAGCGCAGACGGAACCATCTCCCCTGCCGCATCGTATTCCTCTACGAAGGGGGCTCCCCGGTCATGTTCACATTTCTTCTCTGGTGCCTGCTGCTGGTGGTCTGCTGGCCGATCGCGATACTCGCGCTGATCGCGTATCCATTCGTCTGGCTGCTCTTGCTTCCCCTGCGAATTGTCGGAATTGCGGTGGACGGCGTTCTGCATCTGATATGGGCGCTGTTCACCTTTCCGGCGCACGTTCTCCGCCGTATTTGAACCCCGTTTCTGCTAGCTTGAAGGCTTGACCAACGGCAGGATCGAATTCGCCCTCGATTGCCCGAAATCCCTTCTGAGGGATCTCTACGATGGCGCCCGTCGCTCCCGGAAAAAGGCTTACTTCTGCGGCGTATTTTTCGGCCACCGGAACGGCCCCGTAGTTCGAATCGAAGCCTGGCGGGGTGATTCGACCGGACCCAGTCGGGGCGGTCTGCTTGACAACGTCGCCGGGGAGTCCTTGCGCGTCGAGCGAGTGCTTGCCGAGGCGCTAAGCGATACCGCCTTAGAAGACCTCAAGCCCATCGGCTGGTTCGTGGCTCGCCGGGAGGGCGATCTTGTTCCTCAGCCTCCCGAAGTTGAACTCTACGACAGTCTTTTCCCCGAACCGTGGCAAGTCACCCTGCTCGTCCGTCCGGACGGGGCTCAAGGCAGAGCACGATTTTTCGGCCGGGGCGCCCAAGGGACCGACGCATTGGTGCTCGGTGACGACCAGATGGCCGGCAACTCAACCCAGAGACAGCGCCGGATCGCGCCGGGTTTTGTCTGGGTCCTCGCACTGGGCGGATGGCTGCTGCTTGTGGCGCTCGGCCTCACGGCATGGTTTCAGCCCGGCGCGGTGACGCGGCTGCTCCCGGCGCCGCGCGAGGTTCCACTCCTTCTGACATCTGGAGCCGGCGGCCTCGAACTCGCCTGGGACCATGATGCCGCACGCGCCTTGGGTGTATGGCGCGCGACGCTCGACCTGTACTCGACCGGTGAGTCGAAACACTTCGCTCTCGCAAAAGACGAAATCTCCTCGGGAACCTTCCGGATAGCCGCGCCAGCAGGCGACACCGCCATGGAGATGGTGTTCTTCCCCAACGCGGGAGCGCCGATTCACTCCTACGCGCGATTCGTCGTTCCCCCGCCACCCTCCTCGCGACGGGCGGTTTCCGTATCAGCGGACGACGCCGGCGAGCGGGCTGCTCGCGCTGGCGTAAAGACGCTTCGGCATACGCCCGGCGAGGTACGCTAACCGGCCCGCCTCGACGGCAAGCTTCATCGCTTCGGCCATCCTTTCGGAATCTTCGGCAGCGGCGATGGCGGTGTTCATCAGAACGCCGTCAAAGCCCAGTTCCATCGCCACGGCGGCATCTGAGGCGGTACCCACGCCCGCATCCACAATCAAGGGTACATCCGTGATCATCTCCCGGAGGATGCGGAGGTTGGTCATGTTTTGAATCCCGAGCCCGGAGCCGATCGGCGCGCCCAGCGGCATCACGGCCGCTGCGCCGGCGTCAATAAGCCGCTTGGCATTGACCAGATCGTCATTGGTGTAGGGCAAGACAACAAAGCCTTCCTTAGCGAGAATCCGCGTCGCCTCGACGAGGCCGGCATTGTCCGGGAATAGCGTCCGCTCGTCCCCAATGACTTCGAGCTTCACCCAGTTGGAAAGCCCGACTTCCCGACCCAGGCGCGCGGTCCGCACGGCCTCGTCCGCCGTGTAACATCCGGCCGTATTCGGCAGGATAAACAGCCGCGTCGGGTCGATGTAGTCGAGCATCGACTCCTTGGTTTTGTCATCGAGATTGACGCGGCGCACGGCGACGGTGACCACTTCAGCGCCGCTGGCGGCATGGCATCGCGCCATCTCCTGAAAACTGCGGTATTTGCCCGTTCCTACGAGCAGACGCGAGTGGAACTCGCGGCCGGCAATAAGAAGTGGAGTGTCCATGAGCCGATCATAGCAACGCGCGACTGGCGCTGCCGAAAGACGCAAAAGCGGCGCTGGGGTGGTTCCCCAGCGCCGCAAGGTAAGCGAGACTAACGGGCGAAGTTTAGAACATGACCGAAGCGCTGAGCACCAGCAGGCGCTGGCCGGCCGCAACCGAGGCACCCTGGAATGTCCCGTAGGGCCCGGTATTCTGGCCCGCCGTGGCCTGAATCAGACCAAAACCAGAGCCGGCGACGTTCTGGTTCGGATTCGAGAAGTTGGGGTGGTTGAGCACATTGTAAGCCTGCGCACCGAGACGGAACGTAATCCGTTCGGTGATCGCAAAGTTCTTGTACATGCTCATATCGATGTCGAAGAATCCCGGCCCGTAGAACGAGTTCCGCCCGACGTTTCCGAAGGTGGGCTCGGTTCCGGCCGGCAAGAACTGCGAGAGCCCGAAGCAGGGGGTATCAACCTGCCCGGCGCCACAGGAGCGGGCCACCGGACCGCCGAGACCAGAATAGCCTGCTAAATAGGGTGGAGCGGACACGCCGGGGTCTATGGCTGCATACAGAGAGCTGTCGGTGATGCTGAACGGCAGGCCGGAACGAAGGTAGAACTTGCTGGCCACGGTCCATCCGCCACCCACGGCATTCACGATCTTGTTGCTGAACTTCCACGGCGTATCGTACGTCAGGTCGCCGGTCAGGTTGTGACGGAGATCGTAGTCCGAGTTCGCGTAGTTGTTGGCGAATGACGGCGTGCTGATCGAGCCGAAGCCGGTCCCCGGCGCAAACGAGAAGGGCAATCCGCTGCCGCCGTTCGACAGTGTATCGAGGGCGTGAGAGTAGGTATAGGAGGCTTCTGCCTGCAGACCCGAGGAGAACGCCCGCCTGTAAGTTACCGTGACCGCGTTGTAGCGCGAAAGCCCCTGGTTAGTGATTTCGGTGACTTGGTTGAAGGCGGCGTCCTTCGGTGCGGAGGGGAGCCCGGTGAAAGCCGCACCCGTGGCGTTGTAGGCGTTGGGGAAAGCCGTCTGGGCAAGAAGGTTGTAACCGCGATTGCCTGAGTACGTGAACGTCAGGATATCCTTCGAATCAAGAGGTTGCTCAACCTCGAAGCTGTACTCAATATAACGGGGCGACGACATATGCTGCGGAATGGAGAACAAGTTCGGCGGGCTGAAGCCGCCCGGCACTATGCTGTTCAACTGATTGTACGTCGCGCCGTTCGCGAAGCCACTATGGAACGCCTGGTAGGAGCCCAGAGCCGCAGCGCCCGCACTCGCCGGATCGTTAGGCGTGTTCACGCTCTGGCCGCTGAACTCAAAGACCTGGAACGGTGAAGGCGCGTTGCTAAAGATGTTGGAGACCAGGAAGCCCGGCGCCATGTCGGTGAAAATCCCAATGCCGGCACGGATAACCGTCTTGTTCGTACCCAGCGGGCTCCAGACGATGCCAAATCGCGGGTCGATATCCACGGCGTCGGTGCTGTAATACGCCTGCGACCCCTGGTGCAGAATCGAATTATAAGGAGTGTCGAGACCACCTGTGAACGCGTTGCTCATGAAAGGGGCGGACAGATTCGAGAAACAGGTCTCGACGCAAGTCGGGTTTGCCGTGCGGTCAAACCGGACGCCAAACGTCAACTTCATGTTCGGCTTGGCGGCCCATTCGTCCTGGATATACGTACCCACATCGTAGAAACGGATATGGGCGGTCGTGATTGACGGAAAGCTCTGATAATAGTAGCTTCCGTTGTTCAGCGTGCCGTTCACGAAGTCCGTCAGCGGCGAGAAGAAATACGAACCGATGACGCCCTGGTTCAAGCCATGATCGGAGACGTCGTTCTTGCGATAGTTAGCGCCAATCTTGATGGTGTGGTTGCCTTTGGTGATCGAAAGGTCATCGATCAACTGTCCCTGGCCGACATTGCGGCCCTGCGGGAAGGCCGACCAGTTGTCGCCCATCGGCGTGAACGGGCCGCTGTTGGTGCCCCCTTCCGTAAATTGGAAGTAGGTCGGGAACAGAGCCGCCGAGGCTGAGACATTCGCCGGCCCGAAGATCGCGCTGTACCAGAGAACGGAACCGATGAAGTTGTTCACGATCGTCGGCGAGATGACCGTCGTGTAGTTGACCTGGCCCTCATACTGGGGCTGAATACTCTGCTCGTTCAGTGTTGGATTCAACAGGCTCGTGCCGGTCGGCTGGAAGCCGGTGTCGTGCTTGAAGCGGAAATTGAGCTTGTTGTTGTCGTTGATGTTGTAGTCGATGCGGGTGGTCAGCAGCCATTCGCGGTTCTGATTCGGGGCCGCCGTAGCGAAAGCATTGCCGCAAGGCACCGTCTGACCGAAGATGCCACCACCAGGCGCCGCGGTGTTCGTTCCCGCAAAGGAAGGACCGCAGCCAAGCGTCCCGCTAGCGTCCTGAGTTGCGCCACTTCCCGTCGTGATCGGGACGGCGTGGGAGGCGCCCGGGGCGCCCTGCCAGATCGAGAAGGCCTTCTGGTATAGCGCATCCTGCGCGGGACTGACTTGGCTCAGGATGTACTGCTGGAGTTGCTGGGAAGGGTAGGACACGACGCCAGTCGCAGCGATCGTATAATACAGACCTTCATTGTCGACGTAAAAGAAGAGCTTGTTTTTGAGAATCGCTCCGCCGAGTGAATCCGCCCACTGGTTCGAAATGGTGCCGGGGCGCGCGATGCCGTCGCGGTTGTTGAAAAAGCTGTTGGCGTCAAGTGTCGTGCCGTTCCAGTTCCAGAGCGCGTTGCCGTGCCAGGTGTTGGATCCGGACTTGGTCACGTAGTTGACCTGGGCGCCCGCTTGCCGGCCATACTGGACGCTGTACGCGTTGGAGATGACCGCCGCTTCCTGAATTTCGTTCTGCCCCAGCAGGTTGTTGCTGGCGCCCGAGTTGTTGAGGTTAAGGTACGGATCGTTATAGTCGTTGCCGTTGATAGTGAACAGGTTCGAGGTCCCCGGCAGGCCGTGGGAGCTGAAATTGCCGTATCCGGCCATCTGGCCGCCTGTGCTCATCACGACGCCAGGCGCCGTGTATGCGATCGTAGTCAAGTCGCCTCCCGGGTCCGGGAGCTCGGCCATCTGCCGCGAAGAGAAGGTTTCGCTCAGGTTCGCGTTCTCCGTGTTCAGCGGCGGCGCGGCGCCGGTAACCTCAATCACTTCCTGCGTCGCCTGCACCTTCGCCACCAGGTCCACCGAAGGCGCTTGGCCGACGTCAATCCGTACCTTCACGACATCAGACTGCAAACCGGGCACTTTCGCGGAAACTTGGTAGTTCCCGGGCTTCACGAACGTGAACCGGTATCCGCCCGACTCGTTCGTCTGCACCACTCGCGTATCGCCCGTATCCGAGTTCCGCAGCGTCACTTGCGCGTTCGGCACTACGGCGCCCGTCGCGTCTCTCACCACGCCGGCGATGTCGCCCGTTGTAACCGTCTGAGCCTGCATCGTTGGCAGAATCGCCACCAATAACGCGGCGAGTAGGAGATACCAGAATTTTTGACCTCGAATCATATACTCCCCAAAAGTCCTTCCCTATGGTTATGGTTCTGATTGAACATCTCACCTGCCGCCGGGCCTTGCGTGGTTCACAAACCGGGCACTCGTCAGGTAACCGTGCCGTTAAAGCAATTGTCCTGCCAACGAGTAAGTGCTTGAAAATTAAGCACATGAAAAGGATGCCATCCCTACATAGCTATGGCCACACATAGAAACCATGTCCCCAACTTCCAGATTTAGAAGATTAACTAATTTTCAGCTTGCTCAGACACAACGCATTCGCTCAGCCCAGCGAAAATAGCGCAACAACTGCGCGCGCATCTGCCACACGAAGCGAAGGAAGTCCCCAAATCCGATCTGATTCGCTGGCATGCCAGAATACGTCTCGATCCGCCACCGCAGATACGGACTCCTCCACGGCCGGAGGCGATAGCCCCGCGTAGCCTGCCAAAGAAATCGGATCACGAGCCAGGAGCCTGGTTCCCCTTGAGTCCGGGGTTGCCCTTCATGTCGGGCGTCGCGTAGTACCCGGTGCGGGTGCGCACGGTTGGATGACCCGGACCGTTAACCGTCACTTTAATCTGACGAAAACTGCCATCGAGCGCCTGAATCGCCGGCGAGTACGCGATTACGTATTGGTTGCGAATCTCATGCGCCACCTGAAGTGTAATGCGGTCCACATCGGCCAGTTCCTTCGGGTAGTAAGACATCCCTCCCGAAGCGGAAGTGAGAGTGTTGAGCACACGCTTCGCCTTGCGGGCTTCGTGACGCTCCTCGTCGCTCAGCAAGCCGATCGCGTAAATGAGCACCTCGCTCGACTGCGCCTTCGCCGTCAGTTTTTCCAGCGTGTCGCGGTCGTCGCTGGCCGTATCATTGCCATCGGTCACGACAAGCAGAACCTTCTTGTCCAGCTTGGCGTGTTCCTTCATGTAATCGATCGATCCGCTGATGGCATCGCGCAGAGCCGTGCCGCCGCGTGTATCAATGCGCGCCAGTCCCTCCTGCATTTTCTTGATGTCATGCGTGAACGGGACGTCGAGGTAGGACTCATCGTTGAAATTCACGATGAAAACCTCGTCCTGCGGGTTGGAGGCCTTCACGAGGTCGAGCGCCGCCAGTTCCACCTGCTTGCGTTTGTCTCGCATGCTGGCGCTGTTGTCGACGATGATGCCCATCGAGACCGGAACATCCTCGCGGCGGAAGAGGCGGATCTGCTGCGGTGTGCCGTTTTCATAGACCTTGAACGCGGTCTCCGGCAGGTTGGTGATCAGCTTGCCCTTCGCATCGATGACGCTGGCGTGTAACACCACCAGGCGCGTGTCAACCGTGAAGGTGGCTGGTTGGTCGCTGGTCATCGCGGGCGGAGCAGGCGCCGTGGCGGGCGCCTGTTTCGCGCCTTTTGGTGGCTGCGTTTGGCCGAATAGCAACGAGGTAGAAGCGAGTAAAGCGAGGAAAACGAGTCGCATGCAGGAAAAAGCGCCCAACCGCGCTCTAATGGTAAGGAGCATAGTAGCCCAAACGGTAGTATGCCTTAAGCGGGGGCAGTCCCCGAGGCTGGACAAGTTTCACCTGCACGTGACGATATTTCCCATCCTTGGTCTTGTTCGTCGGCGCGTACCCAATTAAGTACTGGTTGCGCAACTCGACGCCGATCTTCGCCGCCACATCCGGCAATTCGTTGATGTTTTCCACCTGGAAGGCGCGGCCGCCGGTCTGCTCGGCAAGCTGCGCGAGCAGGTTCGGACCGTTCAATTCCTCCGCCGTGCGGCCTCGCGAGGCCAGCGGCTCAACAATGCCGATCGCGTAAATCTGCACGTCGGCCTCGCGTACTGCGTTCTTGATCTCGCTCTCCGTGTACCGGCTGCTGTTGTCGCCCCCATCGGAGATAAGCAGAATCGCTTTGCGCGGATTGTGCGCCTTGTGCATCGTGTTCATCGCCAGATACACGGCGTCGAGCAACGCGGTCCGGCCCTTGGACTCCGTGAACGTCAGTGCGTTCTGGACTTCCTCGAGTTCATGCGTGAAAGGCGCGGCGAGCTTCGGCCGGTCGTTGAACGTGACCAGAAAATATTCGTCTTCCGGGTTGGACGTTTTGAAAAACTCAGCCGCCGCCAACCGCGACTTTTGCAGCTTGGCGCCCATGCTGCCGCTGGTGTCGAACACCAGACCGACCGACAGCGGCGCATCCTCACTGGAAAACTGGGCGATCGACTGCTGCACCTTATCTTCAAACAGCTTGAAGTGCTGCTTTTCCAGGCCGGTGACGAAGCGATTCAGCGGATCGGTCACGGTGACATTGATCAGAACCAACTCGGTGTCAACGCGGATATCGCCGCGAACCGGAGGCTCGGCTGCCTTCGTGCTGACCCGCGTAGGAATGTCGACACGAGCCGTGGAATCCGAACTCGTCTGAGCCGGAATGGTGGGTTTGTCGGCAGCGCCTGCCAGCGCACTCGATCCCAGGAAGAAAACGAAAGTGCCTAACGCCGCTCGAGCCCGTTTCATCACAGCCCGCCCTTCACGGCCACTCCCCGCCCTGGTCAAGACGGGAACGGCCTCTGCACCCTCATGATAACGCCGTTCGAAGTTCGCGGAGCTAGAGCTGGCGCAGGGCCTGATCAAGCGCCTCGACGAAGAAATACTCCCCCCAGATCACGCTCTCGTCCACACCCAACTCCTTGTGGACATGATAGACACCGCCTTTCAGAATCCCCTCCCATTTCTTGTCCTTCTTGCCGAGATGTTTTTCGCACAGCATCCGGAGGATCATCAGCGCGGAGGCGGAATAAAAGTGCCCTTTCACCGGATCGGTGAGGAGGCGGCTCAGGCGGAGCAAGGCGGAGGCGGCAATCGCCGCGGCGGATGTGTCGAGCAGGTTGCGCCGGCTTGCCGGCGCCAGAAAGTCCCACGGCGGAATGCCGTCGGCGTTGGTATGGCGCAGGAAATAATCCGCGCACGCCTCGGCGGTGGCAAGCAGACGCGTGTCGCGGCTGTATTCATGGCAAGTCGCAAAGCCGTAGATCGCCCATGCCAGGCCCCGGGACCAGCAGGAATCGCCCCGGTAGCCTTGCTGCGTGCTCTGGCGGATGAACTCGCCGGTTTCGATGTCGAAAATGCCTTCATGCGCCGTCGATCCGTCGCCGCGCACGAGCGTGCGCCGGGTGGTGAGGCAGTGGCGAACGGCAATTTCGCGGAGGCGCTTGTCGCCGGTTTCGTTCGCCGCGAAGAAGATCAGCCCGACGTTCATCATGAGGTCGATGAACAGGCTGTCATCGCTGACAAACGAACTCAAGTACTGCCCCGCTTCGCGGTAACGGCCGGCGAGCGTGCGGCCCGCTTCCACGAGAACATCTTTCAGTTTCGCTTCGCCCGTCAGTCTGTACCAGCGGTAGTAAGTGGAAAAGAACAGAAAGCCGAGATCCTGGCTTTGTTTGTCCGTCTTGCGCCGCTCAATCGGCTGCGTGTAGCGGATCGCCTGCTCCTGCCAGTAGCGGGCTTCGGCGCTGCCTTCGTCGGCCCGGCGCCGGAAGATCCACATCATGCCCGGGAAGAATCCCGTACACCAGTCGGCCCACGTCTCCCCATCGTGCTTCCAACGGCCGTCCCGGGTGTACATCGGATAAAAATCCGGATGCTGTTCGATTACGTGCCGCACCTGCTGCTGTGCGAAGCGCAACGCCTCTTCCAACAGATTGCGGTCCGTGTCCTGAACAAATTGAATCACTCCATCTCCTCGCGTGGGCCAAGGATAGTCCCCTTATTCCCCGAGCCCAACCGGCGCTTCCGAACGGCTGTCCCCGTGTCAGGAAATCACCGTACCGCCGTTGTCTCCAACATTATATCCGCCGCAACTTTGCCGATATTGAGTTGTTGGAGGACTTGTGCTCCGTTATAGCGTCTGGGTCGCGGGAATTCTCTTCGGAGTCTGGCCCATTTTGCCCGCGGGGCAGGAGATGCGCGGAGCATTTTCGCCCCTACAGGCAGTCCTCACGCAACAGGCTGCGGCGGTGCGGCGCCAGCCGTGGCTGCTGCGGGAAGCTCTTCCCACCGCCGCGTTCGAACTCCCGCCGCTAAGTGCCTCCGAGGCCGCACCGCGTTGGCGAGGCGGCGCGAGACAAATCGGCATCGTGCGCCCGGTGGCCTCCGCAGCGCTTTCGAGCGGCGTCGCGTCGGCGCTCCCGGATGGACGGGTCGCCTGGCGCTTGGTCCTGCGCTCGCCCGGCGCCGTGGGTTTGCGCGTCCATTTTTCCCGCTTCTCATTGTCGGGCGCGGAGGTCTGGTTGTACCCGGCCGGCGTTGCAGCGCAAGCGGGCGGCCCTTACTCGGCGCAAGGCCCAATCGGAACCGGCGAATTCTGGTCGCCCCGCATCCCGTCGGACTCAGTCGTTGTTGAGTACGACGCACCGTACGGCGCAACGCCGGGAGAGGCTCTTCCCTTCGCGATCGACGGCGTGGCGCATCTTTGGACCAGCCCTCCGCCGGCGCAGATCCCGGAATCGTCCACGTCAACCGGCGCGGCAGCCTGCGAGTTGGATGTGAGCTGCTACGCCAACTACGTAGCGCTGGCGAGCGGCGTCGTGATGTACGAATTCATCGGCAGCGGCGGCGGTTCCTACGTGTGCTCCGGCGCGATGATCAACGCTGCGGCGAATAACTTCACCCCGTATCTGCTCACCGCTCACCACTGCGTGAGCTCGGACACCGAGGCGCAGACCGTCCAGGCTTACTTCTTCTACCAGACGTCGACCTGCAACGGCACGCCGCCGGACTTGTATAGCGTGCCCACCGTGAGCGGGGCCAGTTACCTGGCCGGAGCCCCAATTCCACAAGGTGACTACGCGCTCTTGCTGCTCGACAGTCCCGCGCCTTCGGGCACATATTTCTTCGGATGGTCAGTCAGCGACCCGTCAATCGGGTTTAACGTCACCGGCATCCATCACCCGGAGGGCTCCTGGACCCGTATCGCCTTCGGCACACGCGCTCCGGATGCGGAAGTCTCCATTTCCGGACAAATCGGCCCGGCGTCGCTCTACTACCAGGTGAACTTCACCCAAGGGCTGACCGAGCCCGGTTCCTCGGGTTCCCCGCTGCTGAATGGCTCGAATGAGATCGTCGGCACCCTAACCGGCGGACCGGACATCG
Organism: Bryobacterales bacterium; assembly: GCA_027459465.1. Taxonomy (GTDB): domain Bacteria; phylum Acidobacteriota; class Terriglobia; order Bryobacterales; family Bryobacteraceae; genus JAJYKC01. The sequence goes on from DAIDIH010000151.1 coordinate 20,178, forward strand.
GACCGACCGAGTCGATCTGCTCCATCAATCCGTACGACACCACCTACAGCCGTTTCTCCGACGCGTACCCGGCCATCTCGAGTTACCTGAACCAGCTTCCCGTGTCGTCGGTTACCGTCTCGCCCACGGCGTTGAATTTCAACGAGACCAACGGCGTTTGGGCCAATGGCGGCACCGTCAATCTCACGATTCAGTCGCCCACAGCCGCCATCTTTTCGGTGACTACTGCGGACTCGTGGCTCACGGCCACCCCTTCCACCGGGACTGTGCAATCCGGCGGCAGCGCGACGGTGCGCCTTGTTGTGAGCCCAAGCGCATTCCCAGCCGCGGGAACGTACACGAGTTCCCTCAGCGTCGTCGTCGGTGCCGCAGCACCGGTCGTCATCCCAGTAACGGTTACCGTCAGCGGGAACCAGCCTCACGTCACAATCGCAATCACGCCGAATCCGGTACCGGAGTCCACGCCGGATTCCAGTGGCTACGCGTGGTTCTACAGCATAGAGCTGACCGAAACCACGGGCGTGGCCACGAATGTGACTCAGTTCCAGATTCTTGGAACGGATTATTCGAGCCAGATCGCTCAGTTTTTCGGCTCGACAACATTGTCGGCGTTCGCCTCGCTCACCGCTTCGGTTCGGATGAAGAATCTCGTACCTCCGGTCAGCGGCACGATTCAGCTCGGGGGCGCCGACGTCTCCAGTGGCACACCCTGGTCCGCCAGCCAGACCATCTCGTTGATCGGCCCATCGGCCGGAGCGTCGCTTAAGTTGACCAGCGTGCCGGCGTCCGTCCGCCAAAACGCATCCGACTCCGCTTGCCCATGGCGGCAAACGCTAGTGCTCGAGGAAACCGCCGGTGTGGCTGTAACGCTGAACCACTTCACCGCCGGCGGAACGGATCTTTCCTCGCAGCTCGCCTATTACTTCGGCTCGACGCAGATTCCTTCCGGCGGATCACTTGCGACGAGCCTTTGCTGGACCGGCGTGAACGCGCCCGCCACGATCGTTGCACAGGTGAGCGGCATAGACGCCGAGGGAAACAACGTGAACGCCGCCGTTTCCACCACGTTCCTCGGCCCGGCCCCGGCGCCTGTCGCGCTGAGCGCGGCCCCGGCAAGCCTGCAGCTCAAACAAGGCGGCGCCACCAGCGGGCAGATCTCGCTCTCCCTCGATTCCTCCTCCGCGCCCTGGACCGCGACTCTGGTTTACGACGAACCTCCGTCTTCCTGGCTGAACGTGTCCGCCCAGTCAGGAACCGGGCCGGCGTCTCTGCAGATTTTCGCCAACGCGAACGGGCTTGCACCGGGCCTCTACCAAGCCACGCTGTACCTGCAGTCGCCCGATACAGTCCCCCAGATGGCTGCGGTCCCGGTTCAGTTCGTGGTTCCTGGTGCGGCGGTCAATGGCGCTTCGTTTGCCGCAGGCGCGGCGCCGGGCATGACTCTGAGCGTCTTCGGCTCGGGATTGGCGTCAACGACGGCGTCGGCTTCAACGGTGCCACTGGCCACTACAATGGCCGGAACCACGGCCACCGTCAGCGGCGTCGCTGCGCCGCTTTACTTCGTCTCTCCCAACCAGGTGAACCTGCAGATTCCTTACGAAGTGAAGCCCGGCAACGCAATTGTCGCCATCAATTCCCCCGCCGGCGGATCGTTCTCCCAATCGATCTACATCGCGCCCACCGCGCCGGGCATTTTCACTACAAGCGACGGGCGCTACATCGTGCCCCAAGTCAGCGTGCTTCCAGACGGTTACGCGACGCTGTATCTGACCGGCGCAGGCGCCGTCTCACCGCCGATTGCGACGGGAGCTGCCCCTCCATTGGGCTCCGCGGTCAGCAGCCTCCCCAGGCCGGTCGGCTACGTCGAGGTCTATATCGGCGGCGAATCGGCGCAGGTGAGCTTCGCCGGTATCCCCGACTTGCTGGTCGGCGTCACGCAGATCAACTTCCGCGTGCCGTCCGATATGAAGTCCGGCGATCAGCCGGTGGTCGTCGTGGTCGGCAACGCATCGAGCCAAACCGCATATCTGCGCGTCGGGCCGTAAGCGCACAGGGCCGCGAGCGGCGCAAGCCGCGCGGCTCCGTTGTGCGCGGTGTTAAGTCCAGGAGACCACGCCGCTTGCTACACTTTCGCTGATGCCTGCCGCAAAAATCACCGTCGTCAACAATGGACCGATCCGGATTGAAGGGGATTTCGTCATCACCGACGCCGAAGGACGCGAGTTCGGACTCGGCGGACGTACGGTAATTTCTCTCTGCCGCTGCGGACATTCGGCAAACAAGCCCTTCTGCGATGGGAATCACCGGACCTGCTCGTTTGATTCCACCGTGACCGCACGCGAACTCCCGCCGCCCAAGCCCAAGCTTTAACCCCATCCCATGCAGCCGCGAATCGGACTGTTCAGCATCGGCCTCGATGCCTACTGGCCGCAGTTTCCGGGGCTCGAGCAGCGGCTGCGCGGTTACTCGAATCGGCTGGCGGCGCGGATCGAACAACTCGGCGCCGAGGTGGTCAATCTCGGCATGATCGACACACCGGGGAAAGCCGCCGCGGCCGGCCACGCGCTGCGCCGCGCCGACGTGGACCTGATCTTCCTTTACATCACGACGTACGCGCTATCGGCAACCGTGCTGCCCGTCGTGCGGCGCGCTAAGGCCCCGGTCGTCGTGCTGAATCTTGCGCCGGCTGAGTCGATCGACTACGCGACTTTCAACCGCCTCGGCGACCGACGAACCATGACCGGAGAATGGCTCGCCTTCTGCCAGGCGTGCCCGGCGCCGGAGATAGCCAACGTTTTCGCGCGTTGCGGCATTCCGTTCTTCCAGGTGACAGGCATGCTCGAAAACGACGCGTCTGCCTGGAGCGAGATCGAGGACTGGGTGGCGGCGGCCCGCGTGATGTCCGTGATGGAACACAACCGCATGGGTGTGATGGGCCATTACTACGGCGGCATGCTCGACATCTACTCCGACCTCACGCTGCAATGCGCCACCTTCGGCGGCCACGTCGAGATGATCGAAGTGGACGAGCTTGCCGCTCTGCGCGAAGCGGTCGACGAAGCCGCCATCCGCACCCGCGTGGATGACTTCGACCTCTCATTCGACATTCAACCCGGCTGCGCCGGCGAGGACCTGGCGCTTGCCGCGCGCACGTCGGTCGCGCTTGACCGTCTGGTCGAACGCCATCAACTCGGCTCGCTCGCCTACTTCTACAGCGGCACCGGCAATTCCGCCAACGAGGAGGCGATCAGCTCCATCATCCTCGGCAACAGCCTTCTAACCGCGCGCGGTGTGCCGGTGGCTGGCGAACTCGAAATCAAGAACGTGCAGGCCATGAAAATCCTCGACACCTTCGGCGCGGGCGGCTCGTTCAGCGAATACTACGCCCTCGACTTTCGCGACGACGTCGTATTGCTCGGCCACGACGGCCCGGGCCACATCGCTATCGCCGAAGGCAAAACGAAAGTCCGCCCGCTCGACGTCTATCACGGCAAAGTGGGCCGCGGACTTTCGGTCGAGATGAGCGTGAAGCACGGGCCGGTGACGCTGCTTTCGGTCGTCGAATCCGCGGGGAAGTTGAAGCTGCTCGTCGCCGAAGGTGAGTCCGTGCCCGGACCGATCTTAGAAATCGGCAATACGAACAGCCGATACAGGTTCCCCTGCGGCGCGCGCGGCTTTGTAAACGCCTGGAACAGCCACGGCCCGGCTCATCACTGCGCCATCGGCGTAGGTCACATCTCCGCGAAAATCGGCAAGCTGGCGCGGCTGCTCAATATCGAGTGCGCGTGCGTTTGTTAACGCGTCACAGTCCTTCGAGAACCCGCACATCGGGTAGCGCGCGATAATCCTCGGCGTAATCGAGCCCATAGCCGACCACGAACTCGTCCGGAATGCGAAACCCGGAATACTTGACCTCGACCGCTCGCTGGCGGCGGCTCGGCTTATCGAGCAGCGTGGCGATTCGCATCGACCGAGGCCTGCGCTGCGCCAGCAGATGGCTCAGGTAATTCAGCGTCACGCCACTGTCGACGATGTCTTCCACCACCAGCACGTCGCAGCCTTCAATCGACAGGTCAAGGTCCTTCGTGAGTTTCACCTCACCCGAGGTCGTGTTGTTCTTGCCATAGCTCGAGATGCCGATGAAGTCGATGCGGACCGGAGTCGAGATTGCGCGGGCCAGGTCGGCGAGAAAGAAACAGCTCCCTTTCAGGATCCCAATCAGGTACAGCGGCCCTTGCGGATAATCCGCGCTGATCTGCGCGCCCATCTCCCCCACGCGCCGCCGGATATCCTGCTCGGAGATCAGTACGCGGCCCGCTGCGGTCATGATTGCTTATGGTACGGCGGAAATCTAGTCGGAGGCGTGCGAGGGCGTCTGGCGGAGAGCAGCGTGGAGGCGCGGGCTGCCCGGTCCGATATGGATGTGCGCCCCGGTGGCTTTTCCCGGCACAGCCGCCCGAAAAGCGTAGAACGGGATGTGCCGCGTTTCAAGATAGCCGCGAAGCCACTGGCCCTCGGGGCTGTCGGGATTGACCGCTACGTCCACGCGTCCGCGATGGTCGAAACCCAGCGCCTCGTGCACCGCCGTCTGGCCGTTGGCGCTCACCGGCAGAGTCTCCGAAAAGCGTAGCTGGAAGGCCTGCGCGATCGCGGGAAGACCGCTCGAATCAAAGTGACCGTTGCCGTCGTATCGCTCGACCAGCGGCGTCGCGGCAGGCGCGGCTTCGGCCATCTGTTCGCGCTGGGCCGCGGCGGCGAGTTCATCGAACAATTCGGCGCGCTCGCGCGCCAGAGTCAGCGCCGTTTCCCGCTCCCGGACTTGCTCGGCGGCCGGGGCCGCTTCGTTGCGGGCGATGGCTCCGTTGGCTGCAAGCTCCTGCTCCCGCTGCAGCGCGGCGCGCGCCCGCTCCAGCCTTCTTTCCGCCGCGGCCACCATCTCCTTCACGTCCGCCTTGCTCAGAGCGGCGCCCGGCGTGGCATAAAGCGTACGTTCATAAATCGCTTCGTCCTGCGCGTCGGCGAGTTTCTCTTCCGCTTCTGTGAGACGCGCCTTCGGAATCGCCCCGGCCTCGACCAGCGCTTTCACTCGGTCCACGCCGGCCTGAGCGAGCGCAACTTCGCGCGCCGAGATCGGAGAAAGTTCCCAGGATCCCCCGGCTTGGGATGCCGGCACCACTGAAACATTTGTGTTCTCAATTGTTTGAGCAGTTCCCGGCTCGGCCGCCAGCAGAAAAACACTGAAAGCGAGCACAAAAACCGCACGAAGATCTTGCATTGGGGAAATCTCAGGGTAACATACGGGTAGGGAGTTC
>DAIDIH010000152.1 GCA_027459465.1 Bryobacterales bacterium
CTCCGGAACTTCACCTTCGGGTTGTGCTTGGCCAACACCCGCGTAATCGCCGCCGTCAACGTCGTCTTGCCGTGATCAATGTGACCAATCGTCCCAATGTTGACGTGCGGCTTGCTGCGATCGAATTTTTCCTTTGCCATCTGTTACGCCCTTGCCTCCCCGGCTGGTTTGTTGTCGTCCGGCGCCGTTATCCGGCATCCGCGGTTGCTCATTAAAATTTCTGGAGCCGATGACCAGGATTGAACTGGTGACCTCGTCCTTACCAAGGACGCGCTCTACCAACTGAGCTACATCGGCCCGTGCCGCGCGCCTTACCGAAGGCGCACGAAAAACTGGTGGACAGGGGAGGATTCGAACCTCCGTAGCTCGCAAGGAGCGGCAGATTTACAGTCTGCTGCCATTAACCACTCGGCCACCTGTCCGTCTTCCCCGACTCGCACTCCGGCCCGAAATTTACGGTTTCCTCGAAACGTACTCTTTCGTGGGATCCCTTTCCGGGGCAGGACACGCCTGGGGCTGGTTTCGTCCAAACTTCCGAACTCTACCAGTTTAAGCAATTCGCGCGGTTCGGCGCAAACGCGATTGGGGAGCGAGTGGCGGCTGGGCTTGTGTTTGCCTCGATCTCCGTGATAATCAACAAATACAGGGGAGGTAGGCCGCCTTGACCCGGCCGAGGGACGTCGATGCGCTGTCTATGTCTGTTCCTAGCCGCCGCAGCCGCAACCCCGTCGAGTTCGGGCCCTCCGGGCGCTTCCGTCGCGGGCGTTGTTCATGAGATCGCGGCGAACCTGACGCGCCTGCGCACGCAACTGCCCGACTTCATTTGCCGGGAGAGGATCACGTCGCAGTCGTTCCAGGGGAAGCAACTGGTGCGGCAGTCGGTGATCGAGTCGAACTTCACCGGGCTCCAGTCGCCGGACAAGGAGCATGGCCTGGCATTCACGGAGATCCGGGACGTGCAGACGGTGGATGGGAAGCATGTGCGTAAGCACTGGAAGCTGAAGGCGCCGTATCTGTTCACGGGGGGATTCAGTTCGTCGCTGTGGTCGGTGTTCGGCCCGCTCGGCCCGAACTACCATGTGTACGGTTTTTTCGGGCAGGATGGCATGGGCAACGACAAAGAGTTCCTGGTTGTGGGATTCAAATCCAAACCCGGGGCGCCACCGTTGCTGATGGAAGACCATGGGCATGCCGTTCCGTACACCGACACGGGGATTGCTTACGTCGATCCCTCGACATACGACGTCAAATTGCTGGAGCTGATGGTGACGTTCTTCGCCGCCGATCAGCGCCCGCTCGCGGTTTCGGTGAAGTATAACGAGGTCGCCATCGGCGGGCAGACTTTTTCGCTGCCGGCGACGGTGCGGGTGCGCGAAGGAGATCCGGAGTCGAAGGCTACGCCGGGCGGGCTTTTCGTGGCCGAGTACAGCGGCTACCGGAAATTCACGGCGTCGAGCGAGATTAAATTCGGTCCGTGAGGAGCCATACCGGGCCTGAGGCAGTGGGCAAAGGGTAAGTTCGAAGTAAGGAGCGCGAGTTAGATTCGACGGGGAGCGCTCAGGCGGTGATGAGGCGGCGCGCCAGGCCGGGAGCTAGAACCGCGGCGCCCAGCCCGAGTAAGTGAAGCGACCAGTATGCGAGCCCGACGGCGATTCCCAACGGAATTTCGTAGACGGGAATACCGAGTTTTGCGTATCGACGTAGCGGGCGGAGGAAGGCTTGCCCTACTCCGACCGTGAAGCGGGCCAGTGTCCGGGCCAGTCCGTAGGCGAGGTAGTTATCCCGCCCGTGGGAGAGGGCGCGCATGAGGAAGCCGGATCCCGGCGCCGGGGCCGGGTGCGCCGCGCGGGCCGCATCGTTGACCCAAATGGGGATTCCGTCGCGCTGGAGGTCCCGCGCCAGCAGCGCGCAAGCGCCCCGATTCGAGCCCGCGAGCATGGGAAATGGATGCCGCTCAAATATCTCGCGGCGGAAAGCGACGCTGTTGGCGAAGAAATGCGCGGAGCGGCGCACTCCCAAACGGTCGCAGCGCGGCTCGAAGAACCAGAACAAGGCTACGGCGTCCTCGTACCAATTCCCGCACTGCGGATACACGGCGCCGGCGGCGACATGCACATCCGGGATGGCGAAGGTGTCCGCCAGCGCAAGCAGCCAACGCGGTTCAAGGCGAAGGTCGCTGTCGGCAAAGACAAGTAACTTGCCGCGGGCCACCGAGGCGCCGTAGTTTTTGAGCGCGAAGTAAACCGACGCTGGGGTGGAGGTTACGGCATCGGGCGCATCGAGGATCTTCAGTGCGAATCCCTCGTCATCGTCGCCCGCCGCCGCGCGGATCGCCGCACTCCGCCGGGGGCCGAGTGTCTCCGGCGCCCCACACACAATCAACTCCCACTTTCCGTTTAGCGAGCGCGCGTCTGCCGCCAGGGACTCGATCATTTGCAGCCCGCGCCGCTGCTCATCGCCCCCGGCCTGGCTCCACTCCAAGACGACTGAGCCTTCCACGACGTTTCCTCTCTTACCTGGCGCTGGGGAACAGATACCGCGCGCAACCGACAGCGAACCCCGCCGCGCAGCAGGCGTGATAGAGCATCACCAGGGGCACGCTGCGCGCGGCGAACCAAGCGCCCCGCACGCGCCGAAAGTAGCTGAGCAGGCCGGCATTCAGCGCCAGATAGGCCGCGCCCAATCCGACGGCGGCCCAACCCGCCTCCGGGCGCCACAGCGCGGCGACGCAGGCGCCCAGAAGCGCAAACAAAACCGCCACGGCCCAGCGCTCGGCGCGCCGCACGTTCAAGTCGTCCGGCATGCGCCGCTCGCGCAGGATGAGTTGGGTCCAGTTGGCCGCCCGGTCGAAGACATCCGTGCGAACCATGCGGTCGAGCCTCCATCGCTTCATATGCCGCACTTTGACCTGCGCGTCGAGACGAATCTTCCGGCCGGCGCGGGCCATGCGCAGACCAAGTTCGACGTCGCGCAGTTTATCGCGGTCGAGTGAAAAGCCGCCATGGGCGGCGAACACGCTTCGCCGGACGGCGCTGCATCCGGTCCAGAACGTGGCGGCCTGCTCCCGGGCGCGGGAATGCGTGTAGGCACTGCTGTCCGGCTATCGCTTTTGAGCCGGCGTGAAACTACCGTGTGGACAATGACATAGGTGGTGTTGGCCGGTTTTTCGATATGAACTCCACTGACGGTTTTTGACGCCTCCGCAACGCTCCCGCCGTCCACGCCGACAATGGGGCATGTTTGCCGGCCGCACCGTCTTCGCCCAGTTGATCGATCACGTCCCGCCTCACGAGTTCCACAAGTGCGTTGCGCGGTACCGCGGCAATTATAAATTGCGCGGCTTTTCCTGCCTC
>DAIDIH010000153.1 GCA_027459465.1 Bryobacterales bacterium
ACATTCGCAAATGCGGCTTTTCCCGTGTCTTGATCGGCCTCTCCGGCGGCATCGACTCTTCCCTCGTAGCCGCCATAGCCGTTGACGCCGTCGGCTCCGAATGCGTCACCGGAGTCGGCATGCCCGGCCCGTACTCCTCCGGGCACTCCGTTACAGATGCCCGCTCCCTCGCCGCCAACCTCGGCATCCGCTTCGAACTCGTCTCCATCGGCGCCGGCTACGACGCCATGATCTCGACGCTGGCGCCGTTGTTCCACGGCGCCCCCGCCGACGTCACCGAAGAAAACATCCAGTCCCGCCTCCGCGGCCTCACCCTTATGGCCCTGTCGAACAAAACCGGCGCACTCGTGCTCACCACCGGCAACAAAAGCGAACTCGCGGTCGGCTATTGCACGCTCTACGGCGACATGTGCGGCGGCCTCGCCGTCATCAGCGACGTTCCAAAAACCCTCGTCTATCAACTCGCCCGCGTCGCCAACCACCGCCGTCCGGGCGCCATCCCCGAAAACGTCTTCCGCAAGGCCCCCTCCGCCGAACTCCGCCCCGATCAGAAGGACTCCGATTCCCTTCCTCCCTACGACACGCTCGACCGTATCCTCGCCGGCTACGTCGAAAACTCCCTTTCTCCGGAACAAATCTCTTCCGCCGAAAATCTCCCGCTCTCGCTAGTTCGAGACATTGTCAACAAAGTCGACCGCAACGAATACAAGCGTCAGCAAGCCGCGCCCGGCCTCAAAGTTACCACCAAGGCCTTCGGCATAGGCCGCCGTTTCCCCATCGCCCAACAATTTTCTGAATGAAACCCCTCAAGTCATGCGCGTGAAATCCTGCTTTTTTCTCACCCCGTTCCTCGGAGCAAGTCTTCTCATCGCACAAGCGCTGCCACAGGAACACGTCGGCCCTCAGCCGGACGGCACCTTCCTTCTCAACAGCGGCTGGCGCCTGAAACCCGCCGGCACGCAGGTCCCGCTCGACACGCTGCCCATGACCGAGCGCCTATCCAAAGACGGAAAACTGATCTTCGTGCTCAACGGCGGCTACAACCCGCCTTCTGTCAGCGTCCTCAGCGTCGCCGATCATAAGGAACTCTCGCGCACGCCCGTGCCCGACGGCTGGCTCGGCCTCACCCTCTCCTCCGACGAACGCACCCTCTGGGTCGGCGGCGGATCGAAAGCCGCCATCTTCGAATTCAGCGTCTCGCCCGAAGGCACTCTCCACGCCTCGCGCACGATCCCGCTCGTCGCAGGCGCTCCCGGCGCGCTCGATTTCACCGGCGACGTCGCCGTCTCACCCGACGGAACGCTGCTCTACGCCTGCAGCCTTTACCGCAATCGCATCGACGTCGTCCGCCTCAAGACGGGCGAAGTCATTAACCGCTTCGCCACGGGCCGCCGCCCCTACCGCATCACCTTCGCCCCCGACGGCAAGTCCTACTTCGTTACAAGCTGGGCGGACGGCACGCTCTACCAGCACGACCCGGCCACCGGCTACAAAATGAATGCGCTCGCCATCGGCGCCCACCCCACGGACATGGTCTGGAGTACCCGCAAGCCGGAAGGCGAAACCGATGGCGATGCCCCCTCCTACTCCGCCCGGCTCTTCGTCGCCGCCGCCAACACCAACAATGTCTATGTCGTCGGCTACGCCGGCAGCACCCTCCATCGCCTCGAGTCCATCAACGTCGCCACCACGCCGCGCCACCCCCTCGGCATGACCCCCAGCGGCCTCAGCCTGAACCCGGCCGAAACGCGCCTCTACGTAGCCTGCTCGGATGCGAACGCCGTCGCCATTGTGAACATAGAACAGGAAAGCAGCCTGGTGCTCGGTTTCATCCCCACCGGTTGGTATCCCACCGCCGTCACCGCTCTTCCGGATGGCGGCCTCGTTGTCCTCAACGGCCGCGGCGGCCGCAGCTACCCGAACCCCAACGGCCCGAATCCGCTGCGCCGCGCTGCGCCCTATGAGGCAAGTGATGCCCACGCTGGCTACGTCGCCCACATTCAGACCGGCACCGCCTCCTTCATCCTTCCCTTCCGCTCCTCCCAACTCGCCGCCTACACCCGCGAGGTCATCTCGCAGTCCCCTTACAACGACAACCTGCTCGACGAAGCTGAAGTTCCGCCAGGCAACCCAATTCCAGCCGCCGGCGCGTCCTCGCCGATTCAGCACGTCATCTACATCGTCAAGGAGAACCGCACCTACGACCAGGTCTTAGGCGACATCGGCGAAGGATCGAGCGACCCCTCGCTCGCGATCTTCGACGAAAAGGCCGGCCCCAACAACCACAAATTCGCCCGCCAGTTCGTCCTCTTCGATAACTTCTACGTCAATTCCGACGTCAGCGCCGATGGCCACAATTGGGCCGATGCCGCCATCGCGCCCGACTACGTTGAAAAACTCTGGCCGAACTCCTACGCCAAGCGCCGCTCCACTTACGACTACGAAGGAGGCGACGTCGCCGCAATCCCGCCCGCCGGTTATCTCTGGACCAACGCCGCCGCGGCGGGCATCTCCATGCGGAACTACGGACACTTCGTCAACGACCGTCCGCCGCAACCCGACGGCGAACAGGTGGCCTCGGTCCGCGACCCCATCCTCGCCGGCGTAACCAACCGCGACTATCGAGGCTTCGACCTCAACTACCCCGACGTCGACCGCGTCCGCGTCTTTCTCCGCGACCTGAAAGCCTTCGAAGCTTCCGGCGACATGCCCAAACTCATCCTCATGCGCCTCGGCAACGACCACACCTACGGCGCGGCTCCGGGCAAGCTCTCGCCCATTTCCCTCTTTGCCGATAACGACTACGCCCTCGGACTCCTCGTCGAAGCCGTCTCGCACAGCAAGTTCTGGCCCTCCACCGCCATCTTCGTCATCGAAGATGACGCCCAGAACGGTCCCGACCACATCGACAGCCACCGCTCGCCCGTCTTTGTTCTCTCCCCCTACACCCGGCGCGGCATCGTCGATAGCACCATGTACAACACCACCTCCGTGCTGCGCACCATCGAACTCATCCTCGGCTTGCACCCGATGACGCACTTCGACGCTGCGGCGACACCCATGTGGCGCGCATTCTCGAACACGCCCAACTTGGCCCCCTACGATGCCGAAAAGCCCCGCGTGCCGCTCGATGCCCGCAACCCGCCCAACGCCCGCGCCGCGGCCCGCCACATGGACTTTAGCGAAGCCGACCGCAATGACGACGACGAAATGAACGCTGAAATCTGGCGCGCTGTCCGCGGGACCGATCCCCCTCCGCCGACCCACTCGTTCTTCGGCGGGCGCTGATCCGCCCTCCGATGTCCGCAACCAACCGCCTCGTTCAGGCCGCCATCCGCCGGTTCCGCCGCCGGCGGATGCGCCGGTTCGAGCGCTTCTTTTCCCTCACCTCTGCGACCCGAGTCCTCGACGTCGGTGGCACTCCCGCTAATTGGGAGTTCACCACCGTCCGCCCCCGCCTCACCATCCTCAACACGCCCCGCGCCAAAGAAGCCGCCCCGCCCGATGTCGCCTGGGTTTCCGGTGATGGACGCCGCCTCCCGTTCCCCGACCGCTCCTTCGACATCGTTTTCAGCAACTCAGTCATCGAACACGTCGGCGACCTCGCCGCCCAGCGCGCCTTCGCCGAAGAAATCGCCCGCGTCGGCATCCACTACTGGGTCCAGTCTCCCAACCGCCGCTTCCCCCTCGAACTACACCTGCTCACGCCCTTCGTCCATTACCTGCCCCGCTCCTGGCAGCGCCGCCTCATCCCCCGCTTCAACGTCTGGCAACTCCTCGCCCGCCCCAAACCCGACGAGCGCAATTACTACATCTCCCACTTCCTCAACGAAGTCCGCCTCCTCGACGCCACCACTTTGCGCCACCTCTTCCCCGGCGCGCACCTCCTCCGCGAACGCTTCCTGGGACTTACCAAAGCCCTCATCGCCACACGCTGATCGCGGCTAAAAGCGGCCCTGGTTTGCTACACTTTGAAGAAAGGCGTCCAGGGCATTGGGAGGTCGTCTAATGGTAAGACTGCAGACTCTGGATCTGCGTATCGGGGTTCGAGTCCCTGCCTCCCAGCCACCTATCGTGAGCCGATAGCTTCAATTCCAGCTCAGCGTCACAATCGAATTCTTCGGCAAACTCACCGCCGCCTCCCGGTCCGCCGCCCGCACCATCACTTCCCGGGCCTCATCCCGGTTCGTCAGCATCAAAATCTTCTTCTTGTCCCGGTCCAGGAACGCCACGTGCGACACTCCATCCAACGCACCCGTTGAACCGATCCGCTTCGCGCCGCGCCGGATCGCCTTGGCGTAATGCGACAGCGCCCAGTACATCCCGCTCCGCGTAATCTGCTGCGTCCCCGAGTGAATGGTCACCAGCCCACCGCACCGGAACGGACCGATGTCCGGCTTTCCCTTCTCATCCAGCGCCAGGTTCCAGCCGATGATACACCGCGCCCAGTTCGCCAGAATTCCGGTAAACGTCTCGCTCCATTTCGTCCAGGCGGTTGCGTACTCCGGGTCGTCGAGGTCCGGCCCTCCCTCGGTCCAATAGGCGTGCTTGTTTGGATGTGCCTCATGAACACGCGACATTGCCGTGACCTCGCCCACGTAGCCATGCCAGGCGACGCCATCGACGTACCGGTTCAATTGCGGGTCGTCCAACTCGCAGATCGCCCGTCCCCAAAGGTTGTAGTTATGGTCCAGGATCCAGATCTTGGTGCTCAGCCCCTGCCGCTCGAGCAGTGGCCCAAGATGCTCCGCCACGAACCCAATCTCGTTCTCCTGCGAGAACAGACACGCCGGCATCCGCCCGTCCTGGTCCGTGTCCACCTCGTTTTGCGAGGTGACGGCATTCACCGTCACGCCCGCCGCCGCATATTCCTCCAGGAACCGCGCGAAATATCGCGCATAAGCGTCGAAGTACCGCACCCGGATGTTGCCGCCCAGCATCGAGCCGTTCGCTTTCATCCATCCCGGCGGACTCCACGGCGAAGCTAGCAGGAACAACTCTGGATTTATCCGCCGGCTCTGCTTTAACACCGGCAGGATGTAGGCGCGATCATGCGCGATCGAAAACCGCTTCAGTTCGGGATCTGGCGCGCCTTCATCGAAGCTGTACACGCCCCGCGCGTAATCGCTCGATCCGATCGGCACGCGGCAAACGCTGAATCCCGCTTGGCTGGGATCGAAAAACTCCTCGAGAAGCGCCTGCTCCTCCTCCTCGGCAAGTTGGTGGATCAGATAGCACGCCGAGTCGGTAAACGCGGCGCCAAAGCCGAGGATCGCCTGGAAGCTTTGTGCTGGGTCGATCTCGATCCCCGCCCCGCCTCCCTGGCGCGGCCGCCAGGTAACCGCCTCGGCCTCGGCATAACGCTTTTCACCTGCCGTGACACGCACTGCAATCGAGCCTTCGAGCGTGTCGCCGGCCCGCGCCGGCCGTTTTGCCGCCAGCAATGTCATCCCCGCCGTGGCAAGTTTGAGCATGTCGCGGCGGGAGCTATCCCTAGCCATGAAGAACCCTTCCCTCCAGATCTGTCTTTCCTGCCCCTACCCTAAGCTACGTCAGACAAGCCCAGCAACGATTGACCGCCTGCAATTCCGGGCAGGGCTTCCGCTCAGGCCGCTTCCCCGCATGCGAAACTGACAGCTTCCGAGGAACCGCTCATGCACCGCATCCCAGGCTTCCAATTCATCGACCACATCGCCATCGCCGTCAAACGCGGCGAACTTGAAACCCAGGTCGGCCGCTACTTGTCCCTCGGCTACCGCGAGATCCATCGTGAAGAAGTCCACGGAACCGACCAGGTCCGGGAAGTCTTACTCCAAATCGGCGATGGCCCGAACCTCATCCAACTCCTGGAACCGCTCTCCGATGACTCACCCGTGCAGAAACTCATCGACCGCAATGGCGGCCGCGGCGGCTTCGCCCACTTCGCACTCCGCGTCGCCGACATCCACGCCGCCTTCGCCGCGCTCAAAGAACGTGGCTTCGAAATCATCGACAAAGCTCCCCGCCCAGGTTCTCGCGGAACAACCGTCTTCTTCGTCCACCCGAAGTCGCTCGGCTACCTCCTCGAAGTTGTCCAGGAGCCGAGGTAGCTATTTGCTAGCCTGCAACGCTGCCGGTTCCTCCACCGCGCCCCGCACCGACTGCGCAACCAAATTGCTCGCCCGCAGCAGAGAATCGAACGTGCCGGCGTCCGTCCACCAGCCTTCCAGATGATGGAAGGTCATCGCGCCCTCGCGAATATACGCGTTGTTCACGTCCGTAATTTCCAACTCGCCTCGGCGGCTCGGCACTAACGTACGAATTTTGTCGAATACCGTCTCGTCGTACATGTAAATGCCGGTGACAGCGTAATTCGACTTTGGCCGCAGAGGCTTCTCTTCGATAGTTACAATCCGGCCATCCTGAATCTCGGCCACGCCGAAGCGTTCTGCGTCCGATACCTGTTTCAGCAAGATCTTGGCCCCGCGCTCCTGCCGCCGGAACTCGTCAGCGGCCTCGCGAATGCTGCCTTCGATGAGGTTGTCGCCCAGGATCACGCATAACTTCGAGCCGTCAGCGAAATGCTCCGCCAACCCCAGAGCATCCGCAATCCCACCTTCTCCTTCCTGGTAGGTGAAGTCCAGGTGCGTCAGTCCAAACTCCTTCCCGTTCGCCAGCAGGCGCAAGAAATCGCCCGCATTCCGCCCGCCGGTCACGATCAGAATGTCGCGGATACCTGCGTCCACCAGCGTCCGGATCGGATAGTAAATCATCGGCTTGTCATAAATAGGCAGAAGGTGCTTATTGGTGATCTTTGTGAGCGGGAACAGACGGCTGCCTGTGCCCCCCGCGAGAACAACGCCTTTCATCGGTAAGTCCTTAAAGTGTAGTTGAAACGACGCAGGCCGTCCTCAATTGTAACAAGGCTCCTTCGAGCCACACCCGAATCAGGCAGCCTTGCGCGCCAGAATGGCATCGAGCAGCGTGCCGGTCTTCCGGCCTTCGATGTCAATGAAGCCGGCGCTCTCGAGCAATTCCCGGTACTGGCTCAGCGTCCGCTCGCGGCCTTCGGTGCATACGAGCATGTTCAGGGATTGCATCTGGCCCGCCACGGGTCCCGGTGGATCTTCATTCAGAATCTTCTCGGCCACCAGAAGCGCTCCACCATTCGGCAGCGCCGCAAAAACGCGCCGCAGCAGCAGTTCGATCTTCTCCTCGCCCCAATCGTGCAGAATGCGGCTCAGCGTGTACAAGTCCGCCGGGGGCAGAGGATCAGTGAAGAAGTTTCCCGGTATCACACCCGGAAATTCCGCTGCCACCGCAGGCAGATCGAACACGGCGCATTCCATCTCCGGGTACCGCTCCTGAATCGCCCTGGCCAAATGCCCGCTCGCTCCGCCGAGGTCGACAAGCCGGCGGAACGAGGACAAGTCGAACGCCGCGGCGAGGGCCGGCGAACTGATCTGCCCAAATCCGTGCATGCCAAGCAGGAACTCCCGTTTCGATGCATCGTCGCGAAAGAAGCTGTCGAAGATAGGCCCATCCAGCCCGAAGGTCTGCTTCCATCGAGGCGTCCCTTCGCGCACCGCGTCCTCGAGATTGCCCCACATC
>DAIDIH010000154.1 GCA_027459465.1 Bryobacterales bacterium
ATCCCGCCCGACGCCACCCCCGCCAACATCGATTGGGACCGCTTCATCGCCGCCGCCCCGCCCCACCCCTTCGATCCCATCCGCCTCTTCCGCTGGCGCAACTACCGCGACTACGGCACCGGAGTCGCCGGCGACCTCTTCGTCCACCTGTTCAGCGGCATGCACCTGATCACCAGCGCCGTCGGCCCGCACCGCGTCTACGCCTCCGGCGGCCTCCGCTTCTGGAAAGACGGCCGCGACGTCCCCGACGTCTTCTACGGCCTCTTCGACTACGAAGCCCGGGAAAACGCCCACCCCGCCTTCAACCTCGCCTTGCGAGTCAACTTCGTCGACGGCGGCGACGAAAACTCCGGCTTCCGCTTCATCGGAAGCGAAGGCATCCTCGCCATCGAGGACGCGCTTACCCTCACCCTGACCCCGCGCGAAAAAGCTCCCGGCTACACCATCGACACCTTCCCCAAAAAGATCCGCGAAGAGTTCCTCGCGCAATACAACAAGGAATACCCGCCGCAGCCGGTCACCGCTTCCAACATGCGCCCCGACGGCCTCGAGACCTTCGAGGCCCCCGAAGGCTACGACGACCACTTCAACCACCACCAGAACTTCATCGCGAGCGTCCGCTCCCATACCCCCGCCGTCGAAGACGCCGTCTTCGGCTTCCGCGCCGCCGGACCCGCCCTGCTCAGCAACACGAGCTACTTCGAAAAACGCATCTGTAACTGGAACCCGGAGACCATGACCGCTTGAGGAGCCCGCCATGCAAAACGACAACATACAAATCGCATTGATCGGCGCCGGGGGCATGGGACAAGGCGACGCCGGGATGGCCACCTCGCTCGCCGGCGTAAAACTCATCGCCGCCTGCGACCTCTACGACGGCCGCCTCGAACGCTCCAAAGAACGCTGGGGCTCCGACATCTTCACCACCCGCGACTACCGCGAAGTCCTCGCCCGCCGCGATGTTGACGCCGTCATCATCGCCACCCCGGACCACTGGCACAGCCGCATCACCATCGACGCGCTCGAGGCCGGCAAGGACGTCTACTGCGAAAAGCCGATGATCCACGCCCTCGAAGAAGGCCCAAAAGTCATCGCGGCCCAGCACTCCACCGGCCGCATCCTGCAAATCGGCAGCCAGTACGCCTCGAGCGTCGTCTACCAAAAAGCCCGCGACCTCCTCGCCCAGGGCGCCATCGGCCAACTCAACTCCGTCGAAGCCTGGCTCGACCGCAACACCGCCATCGGCGCCTGGGAATACTCCATCCCACCCGACGCCACCCCCGAACGCATGGATTGGGACCGCTTCCTCGGCTCCGCCCCGCGCCACCCCTTCTCGCCCGTCCGCTTCTTCCGCTGGCGCAACTACCGCGACTACGGCACCGGCGTCGCCGGCGACTTATTCGTCCACCTGCTCACCGGCCTCCACTTCGCCACCGGCTCGCTCGGCCCAAATCGCGTCTACGCCACCGGCGGCCTGCGCTTCTGGAAAGACGGCCGCGATGTACCCGACGTCATGCTCGCCCTCCTCGACTACCCCGATTTCAACGCGCGCCTCCGCGTCAACTTCGAAAGCGCCCTACCGCAAGAGTCCTTCGGCGTCCAGTTCATCGGCAGCGAAGGCGTCATCACCACCAGCTACAACAGCCTCACCCTCAGCCAGCACCCGCGCGAATCCGAACCCGGCTACACCATCGGTACGTTCCCGCTCAAAACGCAAAAGGAATTCCTCGCCGAATACCACAAGAAGTATCCGGTGAAAAAACCCTCGGCCGACTCCCTCCGCCCCAACCGCCGCGAGCTTTTCGAACCTAAGGGCTTCAACGCCCACTTGGAACACCACAAGAATTTCTACGCGGCCGTCCGCAGCAGGAAGCCCTTCTTCGAAGACGCCGTCTTCGGCTACCGCGCCGCCGGCCCGGCCCTACTTACGAACGTAAGTTACTTCGAGCGCCGCATCTGCGAGTGGAACCCCGAGTCGATGCGCGCGAGTTAGCGGACGGACTCACTCACCGGATAACTCCGCCGCGGCGGCTTTCAGCTTGCGATACAACGTACTCGCGTCGATGCCCAGTTCCCGCGCGGCCCGGCTGCGGTTTCCGTTGTGCCGCTTCAGCGCTGCTTCGATCAGATGACGTTCCATCGCGCGGAGGTTCGTCGATCCGCCAACCCCGGCTTCCTCCGTCCCTGCCGGCCGCATCTCCGGCGGCAGATGGCGCATCTCGATCCATCCCCCCCGGCACAACACGAACGCCTGTTCGATGATGTTCTCGAGCTCCCGCACGTTGCCCGGAAAGTCGTGCTCCATCAGCCGCACCAGAACGTCTTCCGAGACACCCGCGATGTCCTTTCCCTGAAGGCGGTTGAATTTGGCCACAATACGATCCGCCAGAAGCGGAATGTCCTCGCGGCGATCGCGCAGGGCCGGTAACTTCAGGGCAATGACGCGAATCCGGTAGTACAGATCCTCCCGGAAACTCCCGCGCCGCACCAGTTCCGCCACATCTTTATTGGTGGCGCACACCACCCTGACGTCAACCTTCACCGGCTCGACCGCGCCCAACGGTTCGACCACCCGCTCCTGAAGCACGCGCAACAGGCGCACCTGCATCGCCGGCGAGATGTCGCCAATCTCGTCCAGAAAGATCGTGCCGCCATCGGCTAATGCAAAGCGGCCGGGCTTATCACGCCGCGCATCGGTGAAGGCGCCCGCCTTGTAGCCGAAAAGCTCGGATTCGAGCAGCGAATCCGGCAGCGCCGCGCAGTTCACCGCCACGAACCGCTTGTTCTTCCGTCGCGAGAGACTGTGGATCGCCCGCGCAAACAGCTCTTTGCCGGTGCCGCTGGCGCCCTCGATCAGCACCGTGCTTTCGCTCTCGGCAACCCGGGGCAGCACTTCGAACAGCGCCCGCATCGCCGCGCTCCGCCCCACGATGTCTTCGAACGTGTACCGGGAATCCAGTTCCTTGCGAAGCTGCTCGACATGGCTCAAGTCCTGAAAGGTCTCGACCCCGCCTGTCACCGCGCCATCGCTGTTCTTCACAAGGGCGGTGGATATCCGCACCGGGATCTGCTCGCCCGCGGCGCTGGTGATCCGCGCCGTCGCGTTCAGAATCGGCCGCCCGGTCTCAATCGTGCGTTTGAGCGGGCAGGATTGCTCGCAGACGCTGGCCCGGAAAACTTCAGAGCAGGGCCGTCCTATCGCATCCTGCCGCCGCACACCGGTGATCCGCTCGGCGGCGCGGTTGAACGTCGTAATGCGCCACTCGGGATCGACGGTGAAGACCCCCTCGTTGATCGAATCGAGTATCGGAGAGTTATTCACATTTAAGTGTAACGCTCATCTATTGCATTTTGCATTACTGCGCCCGGACGAAGCCGGGCATTTTGCCTGACTCCCCTCCCCGGCGCCGGCCGGATTCCCAACGGCGGCAGCCGGTTGGAACCCTGGAATGCAAAATGCTCCTCCTCCGGATGTGAGGCTGGCAATTCCACACCATCAGGGACGCATCTCGCCGGTGTTCGACGCGGCCGGTAGCGTCTTGCTCATCGACCTGGAAAACGGCCGGGAACAGGGGCGGGAAACGAGAAGCTTGAACCAGATCGATCTGCTTCCCCGCGCCGCAGAGTTTCTGAAACTGGACGCGGATGCGCTCATTTGCGGCGCAATCTCCGCGCCCCTGGAAACCCTGCTGTCTTCGTCAGGTGTGCAGGTGATCGGATTCCGCTGCGGACCCGTGGACGAGGTCGTTTCCGCGTTTCTGGACGGGAGTATCGCCAGCCCGAAGTTTTCAATGCCCGGCTGCCGCGTCCGGCGGCTGCGCTTCGGGCAGGAAGGGAGAAACGAGATGAGAAGAGGTTTGGGATTCGGCCGCGGAGGCCGGGGACGTGGCTTCGGCGCCGGAGGGCATGGAAGAATGGGCGGGCCCTCGGCCGCCGGTCCCGGCGGCGCTTGCGTGTGCCCGAAATGCGGAGAAAAAAAGCCGCACGAGGTCGCGCAACCGTGTAACCAGACGGTGTGTCCGAAGTGCGGCGCGACGATGACCCGGCAGTAGCGAAAGAAGGAAGAACTATGACAAACGGAAATCGTACCCTGGCCCTGAGCGGCGTACTGGCTGCGATTTCGTTGGTAGTGTCCCAGGCCGCGGCCCAGATGGGCCCGGGCATGGGCTTTGGCCGGGGCTGTTCCGGCACTACCAGCGAAACCATTCACGGTACCATCCAGTCGGTGCAGAACAACGCGTCCTTCTGCCGGTGGGGAGGCACGGAGGTGGTGCTCAAAACAGACAAAGGAACCGTCAACGTCGTTCTCGGCCCCACCGCATTCCTCACTCAGAACAACTTTGCCGTTGCGACGGGAGATGAGCTAACCGTAACGGGATTCAATCTCACGTCCCAGGGCGCGCCTTACCTGATTGCGGGCGAGGTGACCAAAGCCGGCAACACACTTACGCTGCGCGATACCCAGGGATTTCCGGCGTGGGCCGGGCGTGGCATGGGATGGAGAGCCGGCGGCGGCTGGCGGGGCGGTTGTGGCTGTCCCCGCTGCGGCGGGTGCTGCCGCGGGTGGTAACTCGCCATCGCATCGGTAGCCCGTGAGGCCGCACGCACATCCTCGGCGAAGCCGGAGCCGCTCCCCCGCTGGTTCGGCCGGCGCTCCGGCAACGCACTCGAGGATTCGACGGCGGCCTCAGTCCGGTACCGCGACCTCGCTTGCTTCCGCCGCCCTCACCCGCCGCAGCCACGCCCCCTCGAGCGCGTGCACGCCCAAATACAGGAACGCCCCGCCTGCCAGCCCCAGCATCGCACCGATCGTCCTCGGACCCTCGAACCCCACCAGCGCCCCCGCCAACCCGAATCCCACCAGCGTCATCGCCTGAATCGCCAGCACCCCCGCCACCGCTCGCAAAGGCGTCGCCACCGCCGCCCGCAGCAGTCCACCCATGGCCAGCCCCTCCGGCATCTTATGCAGCAGAATCCCCGCCGCAAACGCTAACTGCAGATCCGCAATCCCCGACTCCCGCGAGGCAAACAAACTCCACCCGTCCACAAAACTGTGCAGGCTCGCAAACGCCATCAGCGGCCACGCAAACCCGTGCAGCATCGTCCGGCACCCGTGATGATCGTGGCTGTGCGAGCACGACGGGCACACCGGGTACAACCAGTGATTCACCCCCCACAGCAGCCCGAACCCGCCCGCCACCCACGCCAGCCCGTACACCCGCCCCGCATGCGCGGCAATCTCCGGCACCACCCAGAAAAACGACATCCCGATCAGCACCACCCCGCTCGCGAGCACCACCAACCGCGACACCCGCCGCCGTTCCTCCAGCCACACGCCCGCCACCGCGGCTAAGGCGCCGATCAAAAACACCAACAATATCGGGGGAATAGACAACAACTTCGCGGGCTTCCTCTCGTCGCTTCAGGGTACCATCCGCCCGCGCGGCCGCTAAAGCCTGAGCCCTTAACCGCCGATCCAAGCTTGTGCGCGTCGCATTTGCCACATGCCTGTTAGCCCTCTCCGGCGCCTGGCTCGCCGCTCAAACCAAACCCGCAACCGCGCCAGTATCCGCTCCCGGCGCAGCCACCCCGGTCATGCCCCCCTCCGCCATCTCCGAACAAATCGCCTCCGTCCGCGAGCAGGCCGGCATCGACATGAAAAGCCCCGGCGCTATCCAGGATCCCTTCTTCACCGTCCCCTGGCCTACGCCCCCGCCTCTGCCAAGCCTCGCCACCGCCGCCTGCGACCCCATGCCAGCCAAGGACCTGACCACTATGGTCAACAACGAAGCCCAAAAGCAGGGCGTCAAAGCGGACCTCATCCACGCCGTGATCGACCAGGAATCCGGCGGCAAGGCCTGCGCCGTCTCTGCCAAGGGCGCCCTCGGCCTCATGCAACTCATGCCCGATAAAGCCGCCGAACTCGGGGTCAAGGATCCCTTCGATCCCGCGCAAAGCCTCGAAGGAGGCGTTAAATATCTGCGGCAGTTGCTCGATAAATACCACGGAGATACCTCTCTCGCACTCGGGGCATATAACGCCGGCGAGAACCGCGTCGATCAAACCGGAAGTGTCCCGAAAAATCCGGAAACAAAGAACTATGTAGAGTCCATTCAGAACAAATTAGGTCAGGGGGCCAGTCGTGTTCCGCCCAAGCCGTAAGCGGTTTCGCCGATCGCGCCATAAGAAAACGAAAAAAATAAACAGTTTCCTCATAAACGGCTGCCGGCCGGCTGCCGATATGACGGTATATGCGCGATCGGGTCGGCAGGACTCTGAAGCAGACCAGTCTCTTCCGTCGAGGCAGGCTCGCATGACCGTAGCGTCCACCACCATCCCCGGCCTGCTTCGTCCCCAGCCCCCGCGCGAGCAGGGCGCCACGCTCCTGCTCGTAGACGCCGTCCCGTCCAGCCGCCGCAGCATCCGCAACATGCTGCAGCTTCCGCAATACAACATCGTAGAGTGCGCCACCGCATCCGACGCCCTCGAATACATCGCCAACGAAAGCGTCGACATCATCCTCACCGCGCTCTCGCTCCCCGGTATGTCCGGCATCGAACTCTGCCGCTGGCTCAAGGCCAATCGCGACACGCAGCTCCTCCCCATCCTCGTTCTCACCACCGGAAAGAACTCCGGCCAGGAGATCCAGGCCCGGCTCTCCGGCGCCGACGAGTTCATCTCCAAACCTGTCCACCCCGAACTCCTCCGCGCGCGCGTCGCCTCGATGCTCCGCACCAAAACCCTCACCGACTCGCTCGAAAAAGCCGAATCGATTCTTTTCGCCCTCGCCCAGGCCGTCGAAGAACGCGACCTCTACACCGGCGAACACTGCCACCGCCTCGCCGTCTACAGCGTCGCCCTCGGCAAAGCGGCCGGCGTACCCCAGGCCGACCGCCTCGCTCTCTACCGCGGCGGTTACCTCCACGATATCGGCAAAATCAGCGTTCCCGACAGCATCCTCTTCAAACCCGGCGCCCTCACCACCGAAGAATGGGCCGTCATGCGCCGCCACACCATCAAAGGCGAAGAAATCTGCCGCCCCATGCGCAGCCTCGCCGACGTCCTCCCCATCATCCGCAGCCACCACGAACGTTGGGACGGCTCCGGCTACCCCGACGGCCTCCGCCGCGACGAAATCCCCTTCCTCGCCCGCATTCTCCAGATCTGCGACATCTACGACGCCCTCACCAGCGTCCGCTGCTACAAACCCGCCCTCTCCCACGACCAGGCCATCGAAGTCCTCCGCGCCGAAACCCGCCGCGGCTGGCGCGACCCCGACCTCGTCGACCTCTTCATCGCCACCTGCCGCCATCCCTTCCCCGGCATCATGCTCCCCACAGCGAGCGACTTGTCCGGCATGCTCTCGATGCACCACTCCATCACCGACCCCACCCTCCAACTCGCTGTCTAATTCCACCCCTCAGCGCGCCGGTGTGCGCGAGGTTCCCAGCCGAAGATCACCCGCCCGCCGGTTGTCTCATCGAGCCGGTCCACGCCCGGACGTTTCGCGCTTCAGCAGAAGCTTGACGCGTCCGCCATTCGCTTCCACCGCCTTTTTCAGCGCGTTGTCTCCCGTGACCAGCGTGAGGCCGTTCGCAATCGCCGTTGCGGCGATGAGTGCGTCCTGAATGTTGTTGGCCTTCTTCCCCGTCCGGTCGAGATCGCACCGGATCGCAGCGGTAAGTTCGGCAAGTTTGCTATCGGCAAACGCACCCTGATCGAATCCAGCGCCCGGAACGTCAAACGCTAACGGCACAGAGCTAACCCGATCGACCACCTCGGAAAACTTCTTGAGCAGCGCCTTCCGCTTATCCTCATTCCGAGTCGCCTTCAGTTCCGCCCGCTGCACAGGAGTCGCGACGAACATGCCGTTCCAAGGCAGTTCATCCATCGAGAGGTCTCCCTGCACGAGCCAGTTGAACACGTTGGTGTCAAGCATGTACTTCGGGGGTCCGTCGCCCACGTTTGCCCTCACCAAATAGTGTCTCCGCCGCGCGCCGCCCCGCGTTGTACCATACCCTTTCGTCTCCCCATGACGGCCGCCGCCGATCCGCCCCAAGGCCAACTCCGCCGCGAACTCGGCCTACGCGACCTCGTCCTCCTCAACATCGCCGCCGTCGTCGGTGTCCGCTGGCTTGCCGCCGCGGCCCACTCCGGCTCCGGCGCCTTCCTCCTCCAACTCCTCGCCGCCGCCTTCTTCTTCGTCCCCTCCGCCCTCGCCGTCGCCGGCCTCTCCCGCCGCTTCCCCGGAGAAGGCGGGCTCTACCTCTGGACCCGCGAGACCTTCGGCGAGTTCCACGGCTTCCTCTGCGCCTGGTTCTACCTCATCTCCAACATCGTCTTCTTCCCCACCGTCCTCCTCTTCGGCGTCTCCCTTTCCAGCTTCGTTTTCGGACCCTCCACCGTCGCGGCCTTTTCCCGCCCCGCCGTCGCCATCCCGCTCACCTTGGCCGCCCTCTGGCTCGCCTTCCTTTCCAACCTCATCGGCCTCAACATCAGTAAGTGGTTCACCAACCTCGGCGGCGCCTCCACCTACGTCGTCGCCGTCATCCTCTTCGTTCTCGGCCTCCGCCTCGCCCTCCGCGACGGCATGCCCGCCCCCGTTCACCTCCTCCCCAGCATCTCGTTTGAAAGCCTCAATCTCTGGTCCCAGATCGCCTTTTCCTTCATCGGCCTCGAACTCGGCGCCATCCTCGGCGGCGAAATCCGCAACCCCGCCCGCACCATCCCCCAAGCCGCCTGGATCTCCGCCGGCGCCTCCGTCGCCTTCTACATAGGCGGCACCTGGGCTCTCCTCGCCATCCTTCCCGCGCAAGCCATCAGCCCCCTCACTGGACTTGCCCAGGCCGGCCAGGCAGCCGGCGCCCGCCTCCACCTCGGCTGGCTCACCGCCCCCTTCGCCTTCCTCATCTCGGCCGGCATCCTCGGCCAGGTCGGCACCTACGTCACCGGCATCTCCCGCCTCCCCTACGCCATCGGACTCGACCGCCACCTCCCCGCCGCCTTCTCCCGCCTCCACCCGCGCTTCGGCACGCCCTACGTCTCGCTCCTCACCCAACTCGCCGCCGCCACCGTCTTCCTCCTCGCCATGCAGGCCGGCGAAACCCTCGGCGCGGCTTACCAGACCCTCGTCGACATGTCGACGCTCACCGGCTTCCTCCCCTTCCTCTACATCTTCGGCAGCGCCTTCCGCTGCGGCCACCGCTTCGCCGGCGTCTCCGGCTTCACCATCTCCCTCGCCGCCGTCTTCCTCAGCCTCAGCCCGCCCGAAGACATCCGCTCGCCCTGGACCTTCGAAGCCAAACTCATCGGCGGCTGCCTCCTGCTTGGAGCCATCGGCTGGCTGATTTATCGTCAAGGTAGTGCCGCCCGCCGCGCTCAAGCCGCTTGACCTCACCGTCATGGACTATCGCCACGCCGTCCACTACCTCTACTCGCTCGGCAACGAAGTCCAGACCGCCAAGCTCGGCCTCGACCGCATCCAGGCCCTCCTCGCCCACCTCTCCAACCCCCACCTCGCCTACCGTACCGTCCACGCCGCCGGCACCAACGGCAAAGGCTCCACCTGCGCCATGATCGAAGCCGGCCTCCGCACCGCCGGCCTCCGCACCGGCCTCTACACCTCGCCTCACCTCACCGAACCCACCGAGCGCATCCGCATCGCCGGCCGCGAAGCCACAGAAACCCAATTCGTCGCCGCCTTCGCCAAAGTCCAGGATGCCGCCCAGGCCATGCTCGCCTCGGGCGAACTCGAGTTCCACCCCACCTACTTTGAAACCGTCACCGCCATGGCCTTCGTCCTGTTCCGCGACGAAAACATCGACATCGCCGTCATCGAAACCGGCCTCGGCGGACGCCTCGACGCCACCAACGTCGTCCGCCCCGAAGTCTGCGTCATCACCCCCATCGACTTCGACCACCAGGATCTCCTCGGCGCAACAATCGAAAAAATCGCCGCCGAAAAAGCCGGCATCCTCAAGCCCGAAGCCATCGCCGTCATCGCCCGCCAGCGCCCCGAAGCCCGCGCCATCCTCCTCGCCCACGCCGACGAGTTAGGCGTCCCCCTCGTCTTCACCTCCGACTGGAAACTTTCCTCCGTCGACCTCCGCGCCGAAGGCTCCACCCTCCACACCGCCGCCGGACTCACCCTCGAATGCCCCCTCGCGGGAGCCCACCAGGTCGAAAACGCGCTTGCCGCCGCCATCGCGCTCGATCTCCTCCACGTCCCCCCGCAAGGCATCGCGCAGGCCCACTGGCCCGCCCGCCTCGAAATCGTCCACCGCTCCCCTACCATCCTCCTTGACGGCGCCCACAACCCCGCCGGAGCCCAGGTCCTCGCCGCCCATCTCCGCCAGTTTTATGCGGACAAACCCCTCACCCTGGTCTTCGCCGCCATGCGGGACAAACCCGTAGCAGAAATTGCCGAAATCCTCTTTCCCCTCGCCCACACGATCCTCGCCACCCAGGTCGACAACGCCCGCGCCATGCCCGCCGCCCAAATCCGTGACCTCGCCCCCGACCCCGCCCGCGTCACCGTAATCCCCACCGTGGCCGAAACCGTCGCCCGAGCCCTCGCCTCGCCCCCCGGCGCCACCATCGTCTTCGCCGGCTCCCTCTACCTCGCCGGCGCCGCCCGCCCGCTCCTCACGGCTCAATCCCCATCCGAGTAACCATACCCCGGCTCGCCCAGTATCCAAAGCACCTTATCGAAAATCCGGACCCGATACGGATAATCGCCCATGTCGATTCCTTGGATCGGATCGCTATACCGCTCGTAAATCCGCAGCCACGTGTTCGCGAACCTGGAATACTCCGACGGTCCCTTCGCAGGTTCCTCCCCTACCATCTTGCTCACCACAGACAACGCCCGTTCTGCAAGCCTGTCGTACAGCGGAACGTCCTACGGATACCGCAGCCACAATGCTTTCGAAGCCAGCGACGTAAAATTCCGCTCACCTCCTATGGCCTCGCAGCACTGCCGCGCAAGCGCAAAATGGGCGTCAACTATCGCAGGCAACTCCTCCAGCCTGGCCGTCTGCCGCGCATCCATCCACTGCAACACAGCTTCCGTAATCGCCTTCCGCGCCTGCTCATCGAACCCCATTAACACCTTGTATGCGTTAAGCCATGTCCGGACGGCCTTGGCGCGTTCTTCGCCCGAACCGCCATTCACCGCAGCCAGCGCCTTCTTATCCAGCTTCTCGTGCTCCTCCAACTGGTACCTCACTGCCCGCGGCCCGAGCCGCGCAATTACCGCCCCAAAATCAATCATCGTCTCCTCGCTCCTTGCTCCTGGCTCCTTACAATAAACTGATGTCCCTCCTCCGGGCCCTCCTCATCATCGACCCGCTCATCATCTTCTTTACCATCTTCTACGGCACCCGCAGCTTCTTCACCTCCTTCCTCGACATCGACGGCTCCCGCCAGAGCTCCCTCGCCCGCCGATGGGCCGCCCGCCTCCTCCAGGTCTCCCGCGTCCGCGTCACCGTCGAAGGCCTCGAAAACCTCCCCGCCGGCGTCCCCTGCGTCCTCGCCTCCAACCACTTGAGCTACATGGACACCCCCGTCGT
>DAIDIH010000155.1 GCA_027459465.1 Bryobacterales bacterium
GAAGCCCGTAACAAGATCTTCTTCGACAACCTGACGCCGCTTTATCCCGACAAGCGGCTGAAGCTCGAGACGGTGAAGGATAACTATTCCGGCCGCGTGATGGACATGCTTACGCCGATCGGAAAGGGACAGCGCGGATTGATCGTGGCGCCGCCACGGACGGGCAAGACGATGCTGTTGCAGAGCATTGCGAACTCGGTAACGACAAATCATCCGGAAGTGACGCTCATCGTTCTTCTGATCGACGAGCGGCCCGAGGAAGTCACCGACATGCAGCGCTCGGTGCGCGGCGAGGTGATCAGCTCGACGTTCGACGAGCCGGCATCGCGCCACGTGCAGGTGGCCGAGATGGTGATCGAGAAGGCGAAACGGCTGGTTGAACATAAGCGCGACGTGGTGATTCTTCTCGACTCGATCACGCGTCTGGCGCGAGCCTACAATACGGTTGTGCCGCCTTCGGGCAAGGTGCTGTCGGGCGGCGTGGATTCGAACGCGTTGCAACGGCCGAAGCGGTTTTTTGGCGCGGCGCGGAACATCGAAGAAGGCGGATCGTTGACGATCGTCGCCACGGCGCTGGTCGACACCGGAAGCCGGATGGACGATGTGATCTTTGAGGAATTCAAGGGCACGGGCAACATGGAGATTCACCTGGACCGCAAGCTTGTGGACAAGCGTGTGTTTCCGGCGATCGACATCAACCGCAGCGGTACGCGCAAGGACGAACTGCTGCTGCCGCGGGAGGAACTGAACCGCGTGTGGGTACTGAGAAAGGTGCTGAGCCCGCTTTCGCCGGTGGAATCGATTGAGCTGCTGCTGGACAAACTGGGCAAGACGCGTAGCAACGGCGAGTTTCTTGGCTCGATGAGCGGGTGAGGAGCGAACCGGCGGCTGCGACAGTGTACGCTGAAGCGTGGTGAGCCGGGAACGAATTATTCGCGAAGCCGAGGCGGATTTTTCCGTAACGGCCGGTGCTCCACGGAACGGGAAGAAGGGCCGCCGGCCCTATCGGTCCGTGGCAGCGATGGCGGGTTTATGTTTTCTCGCGTTGGTCGCCGCGGTTTTCACCTGGCGGCAAAGAGCACAGTTGCCGCCGCCATCGCCGGTCTCTGACGTTCGTGTCGCGCAGGCGCGGCCCGGCGTTGTGGAGTCGACGCTTCGTGTTGCCGGCGTCACTGTGTCGCCGAACTCCGTGACGCTTCGCGCGCCGGAGGGTGCGTCGCTTCCGCTCGTCGCGCCGGAGCCGGCGGCCGGCACGGCGGGCAGGACGCCGGCTGGCGCGGCCGACACCGTGGTTCTCCAGGATGTAGTTCCAGCAGGAACCGTAGTGGCGGCCGGACAGATTGTGGCTCGTTTTGAGCGGCGGATCTCACCGGTGCGGCTGGACGCCTACCGGGCCGCCGTGGCTGAGCGCGAAGCCGCGGTGCGGACGGTGAGGGCGGATCTTGAAGCCGCCTTGCGGGCGCGCCAGGAACAACTCACCTCGGCGGAAGCGGCGTTGGACAAGGCCCGCGCCGACATGCGCGCCATCCCTGTTTTGTCGGCTGTGGATGCGGAGCGCACGCGGATCGACTTCGACGAAGCGCAGGCGCGTTATCAGCAGCTTCAAACGGAAGCGCCGCTGCGCCGGGCCGCCGAAGAAGCCGACCTGCGCGCGGCCGAACTGGATCTGGCGACCGCGAAGCTGGAGTTGAAGCGGGCCGAGGAAAGCGGAGGAGCGACGGTTGTGACGGCTCCCGCTTCTGGGGTGGTACTACTCGGCAACGTGAGCGACGGCGGAGAGCCGCGGCCGATTCGTCCCGGCGACGAGATTCCGGTAGGCCAGCCCTTCTTGCGGGTTGCCGGCTCGAAAGCCACGCGGATTGAAGCCGTCGTGAACGAGGTGGACCTCAACCGGGTCCAGCCGGGCGCGAAGGCCGCGGTGAGGTTTGATGCGTATGCCTCGTTGACGCTGCCGGCGACGGTGGAGTCCGTCGGCGGTATTGCAGCCAACGCCGGCGTGAGGGAGGCGCCCGTCTGGCTGAATTTCGACAAAATGGACGCCCGCGTTATCCCGGATCTTTCGGTGAGCTGCGATGTCGAACTCGCACCCGCGGAAGCAAGTGCGACCGTGATTCCGAAAGGAGCGATATTTCGCGAAACCCAAGGGAAGCCGTTCGTGTTCGTGAAGACCGCGCGCGGGTGGGTGCGCCGCACGGTGGAGATCGCGCGTTCGAATGAGATAGAGGCG
Organism: Bryobacterales bacterium; assembly: GCA_027459465.1. Taxonomy (GTDB): domain Bacteria; phylum Acidobacteriota; class Terriglobia; order Bryobacterales; family Bryobacteraceae; genus JAJYKC01. Next base: position 2,228 of record DAIDIH010000155.1, read on the forward strand.
GCGATCTCGCGCGGTTTGAACAAGGGGGATGTGGTTGCGCTCGGCCGGCCCTTCGGGATGAAGCGGTAGCTTATGGAAGTTGTTGCTATTTCCCCTCACGGGGCCATGAGCCGCAGACGATGGGCGCTGCGAGGCAGCGTCGCACTCGCGGGACTGGCGGGTTTGCTCGCAGCCTACCATTACGGTTCGGACCTGGCCAACGTAAGTGTTCCCGTGGCGGAAGCCAGGGAAGCGAACCTGGTGATAACGATCAGCGCGCGAGGGGTGGTGGAGGATACGCAGCCGGTGGTGATGAGCGCGCCTGAAGGGGTGCGGCCGACCATCGCCGCGATTGCCACGCCGGAACAGAGAGTGCGCAAAGGCGACGTGGTCGTCGAGTTTGAAGACGAAGGTCTGGAACGGGGGGCTTCGCCGACCATACGCGCGCCGGTGGACGGAGTGGTTCGCCTCCTGCCGAATCCCGTGCGCGCCGGCGGCGCGAGCCCGGCCGGCTTCCAGCCCGGCGATGCCGTCTTCCCGGGCATGCCGATTCTCCGGATCGACCGGGGACTGGGCCCGTCGGTGGCGCTGGAGCTCGAAGACGTCGACCGTGCCGAAGTGAGTGTGAACCAAACCGCGACGGTTCGCCTCGACGCACTGACAGACCGCACGTTTGCCGGGCGCGTAAAGAGCGTGAGCGCGTTCGCCGGACCGGGCCACCGGTTCGCGGTGAGGGTATCGCTTGAAGGGAGGGACCCGCGGCTGCGCCCGGGCATGCTCGCGTCGATCGCGATCGCCGTGCGAACGGTTCCACACCAGTTGCTTATTCCCACCCGCGCGGTATTCGCTTCCGATGGAGAACCTGTGGTTTACCTGCAGCGCGGCCATGAGTTTGAACCGCACGCGATCGTGCCCGGACTGCGCAACGACACGGAGGTGGCTGTCGTTCAAGGATTGCGTCGAGGCGACCTCGTGGCGCTCGATGATCCCTCCGACAAGGTGCATCGCCGATGAGCGCCCGGACGTTTTTCCTCTCGATCGAGGCTGCGCTCATCGTTGCCGCTCTTTGGGTTGCCTGGGCGGCGTGGCGGTTCCTGCCGTCCGTCGAGGAGCGGGTCCCCGTGGCGGCCGTACGGCAGGGGACGGTAACGCTCGAATGGCTCGCACAGGGCGAACTGCGGGCGGTCCACACCGATGTGCTTCGCGTGCCCGGTGCGAAGGGCCGGCTTCGGATTGCAAGGCTGGCTCCCGCCGGGTCTTTCGCGGCCGCCGGCGACTTGATCGCCGAGTTTGACGCGTCGGAGGCGCAGGCCGGAATCGAGGAACGGCAGATTGAGACGGAGAGGCTCGCGGCGCAGATCTCGAAAGCTCGAGCGGAGCTGGCGCTCGATGAGAGCGAGGACCGGGCGCGGCTGCTGCGCGCACGGTTTGCCGTACGGCGCGCGGAATTGGACGTCAAACGGAACGAGCTGCTACCCCCGGCGGAGGCCCTGCGAAATACGCGGGCTCTTGACGATGCACGCGAACGCCTCGATGCGCTCGAATCCGGCAACCAGAACCGGCGCGGGCGCGACGTTGCGGAGCTCGTGCTACTCCGCAGCCGGGCGGCCGAGAGCCAACGGGAACTGGAGCAGGACCGGCGTGGTCTGGCGGGTTTCCGGGTTGTTGCGCCTCATGCCGGATGGGTGGCGCTGGCGCGCGGCATGGGCGATTCGCTGACCCCGAATGCGGCGGCTCCATCGGTGCATGCCGGCGACGAGTTGGATGCCGGGGCGGCGGTGGCGGAAATACGCGATCCCTCCCGGCTGGAGTTGAGCACATGGGCCAATGACAACGACGATACGCACCTGCAGATCGGGCAGACGGCCAAGGTTTGGCTCGATGCGTGGCCGGACCGTCCTTTGCAAGGCGAAGTCACCAGCGTGACAAGCGACGCGGCCGATTCGCAATCGTCTGGCTCGCCCGGACGCCATGAGGTCACCATTCGTCTCGACATGTTGGACGTGTTCGAGGCGGCCGGGATCCCTGCCGATCAGGCGGCGGCAGTGGCGACGGGCCGGGCAATCGAGGCGAGGGCCGCGTCCGCGTTCGCCCAGGTTCCCGCTCCGGGTTCGGTCTGGACGCGGCTGCCTCGGCCCGGCACGCTTGGCCGTGTGGAGGTGTTCACCGGTACTTACTCCGATTCGCTGTCGGTGCCGCGCGCGAGCGTGTTCAGCTCGGAGGGTGTGTCGTTCGTCTGGGTCCGGCGTTCGGGCCGTTTCGTTCGACAACCTGTCGCGCCGCTTCATGGCGATAACGCCTGGATCGTGGTTGCGGGAGATCTCCGCGCCGGTGAACCGGTTGCTCTCACGACGCCGCCACGGCGGAGGTTCTGGCCTTGACAAGAATCGCCGGGTACTGGCAGGACTTATCGATCGGGCTTTCGGTGCTCCTCGGCCGGAAGCTGCGAACCGTCTTCACGATCTTCGGTTTTGCGCTCGGAGTAGGGGCGATCATGGTCCTGCTGGCGGCAGGCGGATCAAGGAGTGCGGAGCGCCTGGCGGAGTCTCTGGGCCAGGACAACATTCTCATCGAGTCGAGGGCGCCGGAAGGAATTACGCTGAGCGATGTGCGGGCGATCGGCGAACAACTGCCGGGAATCGCCGCGCTGGCTCCGGCGCGCATTCTCGTTCCGATGGACACGTTCCCCAGGCCGTCCGGCGACGTGCCGCTGCTGGCCGGAGTCTCACCCGCCTTTGCCTCGGTATTCGATGTCCGGCTTGCCGAAGGGCGCTTCTTCGATGGCGAAGACGACCGGATAGCGGCCCCAGTCTGCGTTCTCGGCGAAGTTGCCAAGTTGAGTTTGCTCGGTTTCGAACCGGCGGTGGGAAAATATATCAAGATAAACGGTGTTTGGCTCCGTGTCATCGGCGTGCTGAAGACCGAGCCGCGTCTGCCTGCCGAATTAAATGGCTTTCAACTCGCCGATCGCGGCCGGCTGATCCTTATGCCCTTGAAGTCTTTCGACCGGCGGATGGAGCCGGCGCCGGCCGTTGATCAAATCGACGGGATCGGCGTGCGTGTCGCCTCCGGCAGCGATCCGGGCGTCGCGGCGGCGGCTATTAACGCCATTCTGAGGGGCTCGCATTCCGGCATGGAGGACATCCACATGGCCGCACCCGGCGGGCTGATCGAGCAGCAGCGCCGGCGGCGCGTGCCGTTTCTCTTAGTCACCGTAGGGGTGTCGATCCTCTCGCTTTTGTTGGGTGGATTGGGCATCATGAACATGATGTCCACCGCGATTCTCGAACGCACCACGGAGATTGGCGTCCGCCGCGCCTTCGGCGCCCGGCAGGTGGACATCGCCCGCCGGTTTCTCGCGGAAGCGGCGTCTGTTGCGGCGATCGGTGGGCTGGCCGGACTCCTGCTGGGGACGGCGCTGTGTAGCGCCGTCGAAAGGGCCACGGGCTGGCTGGTGACGGCCAGTTGGCTGGACCTCGCTGCCGCCTTCTGCATCAGCCTCGCGGCGGCTGTCGCGTTCGCCCTGCAACCGGCCCGGCAGGCGTCGATGGTCAGTCCGGCGGAGGCGATGCGGGCGAAGTAAGCGGCGCCTCGAATCCACACAAGCATGGGTAAGATTCGCATTCTGAGCGATCAGATCGCCAATAAGATCGCGGCTGGGGAGGTGGTGGAACGGCCGGCGTCGGTCGTCAAGGAACTTCTGGAAAATTCGATGGACGCGGGCGCGATGACCGTCCGGATCGACGTCGAGGCCGGCGGCCGGCGGCTCATCCGAATCGCCGACGACGGTTGCGGAATGCTTCGCGACGATGCGCTGCTTGCATTTGAACGTCACGCCACCAGCAAGCTCAGCGACGCGAAGGACCTGATGTCGATCGCCACGCTCGGCTTCCGCGGCGAGGCGCTGCCTTCCATTGCTTCCGTATCCAGGCTCGTGCTGGAGACGCGGGCGGACGGCGACTCTACGGGAACGCGAGTGGAAATCGCGGGCGGGCGCCTGCTCCGGTGCGACGATGTGCCGGCGCTGCGCGGAACATCCATCGAGGTCGCGGATCTTTTCTTCAATGTCCCCGCCCGGAAGAAGTTTCTGCGGTCGGAGCAGACGGAGTTGGCGCACATTGCCTCGCTTGTGACCCACTACGGACTTGCGCATCCGGAGAAGGCGTTCGTATTGAGTCACGGCCGCTCGGAGTTGCTCGACCTGACGCCGGTTGAAACGCCGCGGGAACGCGTTTACCAGGTCTTCGGGAGCCGGATGCTGGAAGACCTGATCGAGTTGGAGCCGGCCGAACGAACGCTCGAAGCGGCTTCCGACGAGGTCAAGCCGCCGCTATTCCGCGTTCGCGGCTTCGTGTCGGCCCCAAGCGTCCAGAAGCTCAACAGGAACTCGATCTATCTGTTCGTCAACGGCCGGCTGATCCGTGACCGCCTGCTGCTTCATGCTCTTTCGGCGGCCTATTACAACCTGATGCCGCCGGCGTGCTTTCCGGTGGCGCTGTTGTTTGTGGACTGCGATTTCGAGGAAGTGGACGTCAACGTTCATCCGGCGAAAACGGAGGTGCGCTTCCGTCACGGCTCGTTTGTGCACGATCTTGTTCGCGACGCCGTGCGGGAGGCGTTGATCGCCGCTAAGCCGGCGGCCGCCATGCCGCTGCCGCCGAGGCCGCCGCAGCCGGGCGAAGGGCTGCCCTATTCCGAGTTCAGCCAGAGAATCGAGTCCGGCGGCTTCGCCGCGGCGGAACCGGCTCCGCGGTCGGAAAGCGCGCCGGAGGAGTCTGCGCCGGGCTTCGGCCTCCGGCCGCAGCCGGCGCCGCCGCCGCGTTTGGAGTTCGATCGCCCCGCCCCGAGGCTCGACCTCGATCCCAAGCCGGTCCTCCATCGCGCTCCCGACTCGCACGGCCTGCTTCCCGATGGATTGCCTTTAGCCGACGCATCGCTCGCCTCGCTGGCGGACCTTCACCCGCTCGGCCAGCTTCACGACAGCTTCATCATCGCGGCCGGCCGCGACGGCCTGTGGATCATCGACCAGCATGTGGCGCACGAGCGCATACTTTTCGAGCAGGTGCTGGATCAGCAAACCGGGGGCCGGGCTGCAGGCCAGAGGCTGCTGATGCCGATCGTTGTGCGCCTGACGCCGCCGCAGCAGATCGAATTCGCGCGTATTGCCGCGGAGATGGAGCGTTCCGGATTTGAATGCGAGCCGTTCGGCAACCGGACGTTGGCGATCCAGGCGGTCCCGGCGGGTGTCAGCCCCGCGGACGCCGAGTCGCTGGTCTGGGAAATTCTGGACGTGTCCGAGCAGGAGTTGCGGCAGGCGTCCGCCGAGGATCTGCGCCGAAGCATGGCGGCTTCCATCGCATGCCGCGCGGCGATCAAGATCAACACCCGGCTCGATGCGGCGAAAATCGACTGGCTGCTGCGCCAACTTGCTGCCACCAGTTGTCCGATGAGCTGCCCCCATGGGCGCCCGATCGCGCTGCGTTATACGATGCGGGAAATCCTGCGCAGCTTCCACCGCATTTGAGGAGAAGCGATCACTCCCACTCGATGGTGCCGGGGGGTTTGTGCGTGAGGTCGTGAAATACCGCGGCGATGCCTGGCAGCGCAAGCAGGCGTTGGCAGAAAGCGGTCATGAGCGGCGCGGGAATCGAGACGGATTCGGCGGTCATGCCGTCAACCGAATGCACGGGGCGAAGAACGATGGAGTCCGGCCGGTCCGCGGCGCCGATCGGAATCAGGATGACGGGGAATTGCCAGATGCCGTGGTCGAAGTCGTGTTCGGCAGCGAGTTGGCGAACCACGGCGTCGGCGGCCCGAAGCCGCGCCAGGCGGTCTTTCGTAACGGTTCCTCGCGTCCGGCGCAGGGTTTCCGGCGCAGCGCCGCTCGCGCGGACGATCACGCGATTCACGCGCACTTCGCGGTTCACGAGTGTTGTCGCGCGCTCGTGCAGACCGGGATCGCCCGGCGCGCCGTCGATGAGCAGGACCTGCCGGTAGCTTCGCGAGTCTCCCTGGACGCCGACCGAGCGGATGGGAAGAATCCAGCCGTCCTTTACCCGGTCAACCGGCGCTTCGCTTTCCGAGCATAGGCAGCGAATGGCCAGGCCAGGCCCCGGGAACGGGTGGCGGTCGAGGAATTCGCGCGGGATACCCAACTCGTCGCCGGCCTGGCGGACTTCGTCTTTGTAGAAGGACGAGAGCGGCTCGACGATGCGGCCGGCGTCGATCAACATCTGAATGCCGGCGACGCGGTTGTGATGGGTTTTGATGACATCGGCCTTTGCCGTGCCGCCGCTTTCAATCGTGTCGGGATAGATCGTTCCCTGGCCAAGAATCCATCGCCCACTTAAGAAGTCGCCGCTGCCGAGGATACGCTCCTGTACGGCGACGAACTCTTCGCCGATCCGTTTTCGTTTTTCTTCCGGTTCGGTCACGCCTTCGAGCGCGCCCAGGAAGCGGGCGCCAGCGTCTTCGACGTGAAACTGGGTTGCGCCGAGTTTGGCGAAGACATTTTCGACGAATTCTGTTTCGCCCTCGCGCATCAGGCCGGTGTCGACGTAGACGCCGTAGACACGCTCCGGGCCGAGCGCGCGCAAACACAAGGTGAAGGCGACGGTGGAATCCACGCCGCCGCTGACGAAGAAGAAGACGTTCCGGTCGCCAGCGATGCGGCGGATATCGGCTTCGATCTGGGGCACGCGGCCCCGTGGATCCCAGTCCCGCTCGCAGCCGCAGATCCGGAAAAGGAAGTTCGAGTAGATCTCCTTGCCGTGTTCTGTATGAACGACCTCGGGATGGAACTGGAGGCCGAACAGCGGCAGCGAGGTGTGCGCCATGGCGGCGACGGGGCACTCCTTTGTGACGGCGATCGAGATGAAATCGGGCGGCGGGGCTTCGACGCGGTCGCGATGGCTCATCCAGACGCGAGTTTCGCCGTTAAGGCCGGAAAGAAGCGGATGCGAACGCACGGTCCGCAGCACGGCCATCCCGTACTCGCCCTTCTCCCCGCGGATGACTTCGCCGCCTAACTCGTGCGCCATGATCTGCAGTCCGTAGCAGATGCCGAGCACGGCGGCGCCGGGGAGATGAAGGATCCGCGGGTCGATGCGCGGGCTGCCGGCTTCATATACGCTGGCCGGCCCGCCCGAGATGACAATGCCTTTTCGTCCGGCCAGTTCGGCGGCCGGCGTGTCGCTCGGGCGCACTTCGGCCGACACGCCAAGTTCACGAATTTTCCGCGCGATGAGATGACAATACTGACCGCCGGCGTCCAGTACTGTAATTTGCGGCGCCTTCTGTTCCTCCGTCATTCGCCGGCTAAGTTCACCGCGGGCCCGCGGCGCCGTCCAGACGCTGAACCATCAGCTTTTTCGAGCGCTCGAGCAGTGCCTTGGCCTGCGGCATCGCATCGGCGGCCTGGATCACCATCGGATCGGTTTCGGCCGCCACCTTCTGCGAGGCCTCATAGCTGAAGGCAGTAATGTACATCTCCCGCTTCAACTGATCCTTGATCCACTCTACGTTCTCCGTCCAGTCGGCCTCGGTGAAGTCGATCTTCTGCTTGAGCAGAAAATCGTGGAATTGGTTCAGCAGGTCATTGTCGGGCGACCATCCGGCAGGCAGTTTTGCCGAGCGGCCGCCGAAATAACTCGCGGAGAAATTGAAGAAGGCGTACTTCCGGAAAAGCAGATCCGTCTGGAACTTGCTCAGCTTCGGTGTCGGGATCTTTTCATCCGGGGTGATGCCGCCGCCGCCGTAAACGGTCCGGCCGCTGTCGGTCATCTTCACGTCCGTAGGATGGGTAGGCTCGACGTGCTTGCCGTAGAAGTAATCCAGGAACGAGATGTTCGAGTAGTCGCGCTGAATCAGGCGTCCGCTTGGGGTGTAGTAATGCGCGGTGGTCAGGGCGAGGCCGGTTCCGTAGTTGAGCGGATATACCGTCTGAACCAGTCCCTTGCCGAAGGTGATTTCCCCGACGATCCAACCGCGGTCATGATCCTGCAGGGCGCCGCTGACGATCTCGGCGGCCGAAGCGGTGTAGCTGTTGACCATGACGACGATCGGATAGTTTTCGCCGTACTGGCTTCCTTTGGCGAAATACGGTTTTTCGGGGGAGTTCCGGCCACGGTGTGAGACGACGAGTTCGTTCCGGCGGAGAAAATGTCCGGCCACGGCGACGCCCTCATTCAGCAGGCCGCCGGGATTACCGCGGAGATCGATGATGAGTCCCTTGATGTTTTCCTCACCCAGCGTTTCGAACTGCTGATCCATTTCCTGGCTGGTTGTTTCATTGAACGAGGTGATGGCCATGTAGGCGATACCGGGCTTGAGCCAGAAAGCATCCTCGACGCTGTTCCGCTTGATTTCGTCCCGGATCACGGTGAAGCTCAGGGGTTTGTCGACGCCATCGCGGCCGACCGAGATGGTGACCTTAGTGCCCTTGGGCCCTTTCAGCAGGTCGGCGATTTCCGAGGTGCTCAGGTTATCGGTGCGCTTGTCGTTCACTTCGAGGATCACGTCGCCCGGACGCAATCCGGCGCGGTAGGCTGGTCCGCCGCCGAATGGGGCGATGACGATCGTCTTTCCGTCACGTGGGCCGACCTGCATTCCCACGCCGTAATAGTGGCCGCGCTGATCCTCGCGCAGCGATTGAAAATCTTTGGGATCGAAGAAGGTGGAGTGGGGATCCAGAGTACGGAGCATGCCCGGGATCGCACCCTTATAAATGGCCTTATCCGGGCTCAGGGTGTCGGAGAAATTCGCCTCGACGGCGCCGTACACGCGGGAGAAAGCTTCCAGGTTCGATTTGATGTCGTCGGCGGAGCTGGACGCCGCAACGGCTGTCGTCTCCGGCCCGAGCAACCCGCCGAGCAGAGCGCAGCCCAGCACGACTGCCGAGGCAATGGCAAAGGAGCGGCCGCTAGTCCCCATACATTGATTATACGGGCTTCGGCTGCCTGCCGAATCCTGCCCTTCCGATCCGCGAACGTTTCCTGGAAGCGGGAAGCCGTTACACTGTATCCATGGGCGCCGGACTCACGGTCCAATCTCACGATTCGGACGGCATACTCGTACTCGAACTTAGCGGCCGTCTCGTCGCCGGAGGGCCCGCGAACGTCCTACGCGAAGCGCTCGACGAGCAGATCAGCCGGGGACGCAAGCAGATGGTGATGAACCTGGCCGGGGTGGACTTCATCGATAGCACGGGTCTCGGCGCGCTCGTCATTTGTTTCACTACGCTGCGCAGGGCTGGGGGAGCGCTCAAACTGATCGGTCTGAACCGCCGGAACATCGAACTCCTCGTTCTCACGAAGCTTTCGACGGTTTTCGAGGTGTTTCAGGACGAACAGGACGCCGTGAACAGTTTCTACCCGGATCGGGAGATCCAGCGATTCGACATCCTCGAGTTCGTCCAGGAGAACAAGGGGCAGCCGGAGCCATGATGAAACTGCCTGCCGCCGGCTCCCCGGCGCCGCCGTTTCGGCTGGAGGCACTGGATGGGAAGAGCTACTCGCTTGCCGAGTTGGCCGAGCACTCGCCGGCGGCGCTTGTTTTCTTCAAAGTGTCGTGCCCGGTTTGCCAGTTTACTCTGCCGTTTTTGGAACGGATGGCCGCATCGAGCAGCCTCCGCGTGGTGGCGATTTCTCAGGATGACGCCAAAGCCACGCGGGCCTTTCGCGACAGGTACGGGATTACGTTCTTGACGTTGCTCGACAGCGCGGCCGGTGGCTACGCGGTGAGCAATGCGTATGGGATCAGTTCGGTGCCGACGCTGTTTCTGATCGAGCCCGGGCCGGTGGTGGCGTTGGCCGGAAGTGGTTTTTCCAAGGCGGATCTGGAGGAACTCGGGCGCAGGGCGGGCATTCCGCCGTTCCGCCCGGGAGAATCCGTGCCGGTTCACAAGCCTGGTTGAGGGTCAAAAAACTGAGGCTCCCGGCGGGAGCCCCGCTCATTGCGACAGGGCCTGGTCAAGGTCCGCGATGATGTCGTCCACGGCCTCGATGCCCAGGCAAAGCCGCACCAGGCCATCGCCGATGCCGAGCCGCGCGCGCTGTTTTGGCGCGAGGTCGCGGTGCGAAGCGATTGCCGGGTAGAGGGCGAGAGTATGCACGTCGCCCAAGGACGTGCCGCGCACGACCAGTTTGAGCCGGTCCATGAACCGGAACACTTCCTGGCGGCCGGCTCCGGCGATGGAGAAGCTGACGAGGGCGCCGCGCAATCCTTCCGGCAGCAGTCTGCGGATGGTGGCCGCGTCGGGGTGCGCCGGGTCGCCGCAGTAGTGAACTTTCTCGATTCCCGGATGGGTCTGGAGCCACGCCGCGACGCGGCAGGCGTTGGCGCACTGCCGTTCCATCCGGAGGGGGAAGGTCTTAATGCCGCGCATGGTGAGGTAGCATTCGAAGGGGCCGAGAACGGGCCCGGTGATGCGGCTCAGCGCGATGAGCCCGGGCAATCCATCGGCGCCGGAGACGACCGCGCCGCCGAGGACGTCGCCGTGGCCGGCCAGAAACTTCGTCAGGCTGTGCACCGAGTAAGTCGCGCCCAACTCCAGCGGGCGCGCCAGCATGGGCGTGGCGAACGTGTTGTCCACCACCAGCAGCGCGCCTTGCTCGCGCGCGGCCACGGCAATCCGGTCGATCTCGCCCACGCGCAGCAGCGGATTCGAGATCGTCTCCATGGTCACGCAGGCGTAGCGGCGGGAAGCCAGTTTTGCCCGCACCGTGTCGAAATCGCAGATGTCGACGAAATCGGTCTCGACGCCCATGGGTTCGAACACCTTCGTGAGCAGGCTGAGGGTCGCACCGTAGAGGGCGTCGGCGGCGAGAATGGCCTTCGGACGGTCCACCAGCGCGGCTTGCAGCGCGAGTTCCATAGCCATCATGCCGGAGGAACAGGCGACCGCTCCGGCGCCGCCTTCGAGGTTGGTGAGAGTTTCTTCGAGCGCGGAACGCGTCGGATTTTCATACCGCGCGTAGGAGTAGCCTTCTTCCTCGTGGCCCAACACGCGGTCGAGTTTCGCCGTGTCGGCATAGAGGAAGCTCGACGAGGCATAGATGGGTGTAGTGACGGGCACGAAGGCATCGCGGTTGGCGGGCCGTTTGCGGTCGCCGGCGTGAACCGCGCGCGTTTCCAGTTTCATTTTCTTTTCCATCGGACTCCGTCCTTGGTGTCTTCGAGGATCACGCCCGAGTCGAGCAGCGCCGCGCGGATCGAATCGGCCTGCTGGAAATTCCGCGCCTTCTTCGCCTGAGTGCGCTCGGCGATGCGCGTTTCGATCTCCTCATCGGAGAGGCCGCCTTCCGAGGTGGGACGAAGCACGTCGAACACGGAGTCGAAGTGGTCGAGCAAGGCGAGGGCTTCGGCGGCGTTGGCGCTGAGAAATGCGCCCGTATCGAGCGCCGAGTTCGCGTCACGGACGTATTCGAAGATTGCGCCGAGGGCTGCCGCGGTGTTGAGGTCGTCGTCGAGGGAGGCATCGAAGGCTTCCCGCGCCTCTTCGGTTCGCCTGGTCATGGCTTCCTCACGTCCGTCGCCGAGCCGGTCCGTTCTCAACCGGAGTGCGAAACCGCGGAGGCGTGCGATTGCGGTCGCGGCGGCTTTCAGGCCGTCCATGGTGAAGTTCAATTTCTGACGGTAGGGAACCGACAGCAGCAGATACCGGATGGTCTCCGGGGCGTGACCCATCGCTTCCAATTCGCGGAGTGTGTAGAAGTTGCCGGCCGATTTCGACATCTTCTTGGACTCGACAAACAGGTGCTCGCTGTGTATCCAGAAACGGGCGAATGGCTTGCCGGTGACCGCTTCGGACTGCGCGATTTCGTTCTCGTGGTGGGGGAAGACGAGGTCGATTCCGCCGGCGTGGATATCGAGCGTCTCGCCCAGGTATTTCATGGCCATGGCGGAGCACTCGATGTGCCAGCCGGGGCGACCGCGCCCGACGGAGGTGTCCCAGTAGGGCTCGCCGGTCTTGGCCGCCTTCCAAAGCACGAAGTCCCGCGCGTCGTCTTTTTCGTATTCATCGACGTCCACGCGGGCGCCGGGCCGTATGCCTCCGAAGTCGCTGTGCGATAACTTGCCGTACTCCGGGAAGTTCGAGATCCGGTAATAGACCGAACCATCGCTGGTGTATGTGTATCCCTTCTCATTAAGCTGCTCGATCAGACCGGCCATCTCGTTGATGTGATCGGTGGCTTTGACGATTCGTTCGGGCCGCTCGATACGCAGGCGGGCGGTGTCTTCGAGAAAGGCCGTGGTAAAGGTTTCGGTGTATTCGAAGATCGTTTTGCCGGCGGCGGCGGCGTTGCGGATGATCTTGTCTTCGACGTCGGTGATATTCATCACGTGGTCAAGCTGCCAGCCGTGCGAACGAAGCCAGCGCCGGAGCAGATCCTGGAACGTGAATGTGCGTAAGTTGCCGATATGCGCGTAGTTGTAAACCGTCGGGCCGCACGTGTACATCCGCACGGTGTGGCCGTCGGCGGGGACGAAATCCTCGACGCGCTGCGTGAGCGTGTTAAATAGACGCAAAGCCATGCTGGTGAAACTATCATCGTATCGCGGATGCCTTGGTGCGCCGCCGTCCTGCCGGAAAGTCTGCGTGATACGATAAAGGGGTCCTTCCGAAGTTCGCCGCTCCATCCGGACGGCAAAGTTTCGAAATAGTTAAAGCACGGGAGTTTGCCGCTAACTCTTTATGCCAACGCAGCCCAAAAAGGTTCTGGCCGTGGTGGACGATCTGCTGTTCACCGTAAAGATCAACGACGCCGCGAAGCGGAATGGCCTCGAGGCGGTTTTCCTCAAGTCCGCCGAGGACGTTCTCGCGCAGGCGAAAGAGAAACCGCTCATGGTCATTCTGGACCTCAACTCGAACTCCGTGGATACGGTGGAGTTGATCCGCACGCTCCGCGGGAATGAGGAAACGCGCCGGATGAACATCCTCGGATTTCTGTCCCATATTCATGGCGAGTTGAAACAGAAAGCGCAGGAGGCAGGCGCGACGCTGGTGATGACGCGGTCGGCGTTCTCCACCAATCTGCTTCAGATCCTGAAGCGCCACACGGGAAATCTGTAGCCGAAGCCGGCGCAGGTCACTGACCTACTAACCGCTGGACGGCTTCGAGTTCCTTACCCGCGTCGGACCATTTTCCCGCCGCGACGAGTTGGCGATAGCGTTCCAGGTGCTGGCGAATCTCGGCGATGCGCGGATCGGGCGCCGGCGCGGGAGCCGCCGCGGGAGCACCGGGTTGTGCTGGCGCCGCCGGGGCGGCCGTTGGGGGTGGAACCTGCTCCCCCATCTGCTCGGCCAACTGAGCCAGGGCTTCGTCGTACGTGTCCCGGTAAATCAGCGTGTTGCCCATGGCGATGACTACTTTCTTCAGTTGGGGCATTTTGGCCTGCGCGGCCTGAATATAAATGGGCTCGACATAGAGGATCGTGTCACCGACCGGAAGCACCAGCATCTGGCCGTGGAGGACTTGCGAGCCCTGCTGGTTCCAAAGGGTCAGGTCTTTGGAGATGTTCTGGTCCTGATTGATTAGCGCTTCGACCTGACGCGGTCCGTAGAAGATCTGCTGACGCGGGAGTTCGAGGAACTGGATTTCGCCGAGGTGGGCGCCATCGCAGCGCGCCATCATCAGTCCGATCAAATTCTCGCGATCGCGCGGCGTGAACGGCAGCATCAGCAGGAACTCGGCCTGGTTCTCGCCGGGGAGCGAGGCGACGAGGTAGTTTGGGGCGACAAACTGGGCCTGGTTGTCCGCGCCGTAATCTTTCGCAATGTCCCAGGCGTCGGACCGGCTGTAGAACGTCTCGGGATTGCGCACGTGGTACATCCGGTAGATTTCGGCCTGCAGGCGGAACATCTGTTCCGGATAGCGCGCGTGCTGCCGCAGATCCGCCGGCATCTTCGAGGCGGGCTCGAAAAGAGCCGGGAATAAGTTGCGGTAGGCGCGGAGGAGCGGATCGTCTTCGTCAAAGACGTAGAGGTGCGCCGTGCCGTCATAGGCGTCGACCGTTGCCTTCACGGAATTGCGGATGTAATTTACGTCGCCCACTCCATCGAGGGTTACCGATTTCGAGTACGGATGCGCGCCGGAAGTCATGTAGCCGTCGACAATCCAAGCCAGCCGGCCGGAGGCGGTGATGACGAGGTAGGGATCGCTATCCCAGGCGATGAATCCCGCCAGCGAGTTCAGCCGGTCTGTGACACTGCGGCGGATCATCATCCGGCTCTGGGGGGTCAGATAGCTTGTGAGCAGGATGTTCCAGTCGGCCTCGGCCAGCGAGGCGGCCACGCGCATGCCGAAGGAGGAAGCCGGGATGCCTCCGGTGCCCGAGTATCGCGTATGCACGACGTCGTTGCCTACGGGGTAGTTAAATTCGGGCTGCGCGGTGCGGACAAATACCGGCTCGTGCACCGTCTCGCCGTAATAGATCTCCGGACGAGTCAATTTCAGGCCGCTTACGCTGACCACCGGCGGGGCGTCCTTGATGAACAAGACCGGGGAACCGTCGGGCGCGATGCTCTTGGCTTCCGCCATTACGAGGCCGTAGCCGTGGGTATAGATGAACGCCTGGTTGATCCACTGGCCGGCGGCCTCGCCGAGGGCGGCGACGTCGATTTCGCGGGGCGTGAGCAGCACCTGGCGCAGTTGGCCGTCGAGTATGTAGCGGTCCGCGTCGATGGAGGTGTAGACGTAGGGCCGCAGCGGTTGCAACTGGGTGACGGCCGCATGAAAGGCTCTCCAGTCCCACAGGCGGACGTTGTCGAGCAGCGGCTTGCTGGCGACCATGTCGATTTTCGATTCGGTACGGGCGTCGAAGGTGACTTCTTTGGTCTTCCGGTCGAGCCCGAAGGCACTGCGGGTCGCGTCGATGTGGCGTTGGATATAGGGACGCTCGATCGACACCTCGCTCGGCTTGACGTAGGTTTGCGCCACGATGCCGGGCACGATGGCGCGCAGCAGGAGCGCCGCCGGGAAAAGAAGCAGCCAGCGGAAGCGGCCCATCATCAAGCCGGCCGCGCCGATCAGACACGTGGCGGCGAGGACCCAGAGCAGGGGCAGGACTACGTTTGAATCCACGTAATCCATGCCGGTGAGAAACGCATGGGTTGACAGCAGGAGGCCGTAGCGGTCCAGCGCATAGCGGATCGCCAGAAAGACCAGATAAACCGCGCCGCAGGCACGGAGGAAGCGTGAGGAAAGCGCGTCCGCCCAACGGATGCTCGATAGATCAATCACCCCGCCGCGCCACATGAACGGCAGCGAGGAGCCGAGGCGCCACAAGCGCGACGTCAGCCAGTAGATGAGCGCCGAGAGCAGCGCTACGGCCTCGGCCAGGGTGAGGGCCATCGAATAGAACGGAAGTTCAAACAGGTAAAAGCCGAGTGGGTTGCCGAACGCCGGGTCCTTCCATTCGGCCGCGCCGCCGGCCAGGCCACGGCCGCCGAAGTATCGCACGGCGGTCCAGGAATCCATAGTCGCAAGCGCCGTAATCGCCGCGACAACGAGCAGCGCGACTGCGATCAGTTTGGCGTAGAGCCGATGGCGGCCCATGCGCTCGCCGGCCGCCTTCATTCCGGCCATGTGGGCGGCGAAAAAGGCGATGTAGGCGATGATCGTCGCGACAACGATGGGGACGGTCCCGTAGATCAGGGTGTTGAACCAGGTGGAGAGCTGACCCATCTCGCGCCACCACTCGAAGTCGATCAGGTATCCGGCGGCGGTTCGGGCAAAGATGGCCACCAGGATCACCGCGGCCACCAGAAGAGGCAGCAGGCGCCGGCGTTTGTGAGCGCTCTCGATTTGTGGGAAGGGCAAGGGGATGTCCTTCTGAAGTCTACTCTAGTTCAGTTGCCAAACGATGGAACCCTCTACGATCGCCGCCACCGGGCCGCCGGTGAACTCGTGCCCGTGGAACGGCGTGTTGCGGCTTTTCGACAGAGAGCGGTTGACGTCGTAAGTCCAGCGCCTGTCCGTGTCGAATATGGTTACGTCGCCGGGCGAGCCGGGACGCAGCGCGCCGCGATCCAGGTTGAGAATCCGCGCCGGTCCGGTTGTGAACAACTCCACCATGCGCGCCAGGCTGATGCGGCCGGAGTGAACCAGTTTTTCGAGCGCCAGGCCAAGCGCCGTCTCCAGACCCAGGATGCCGAAGGGACACTGCTCGAACTCCTGCATTTTCTCGCTGCCTGGATGCGGCGCGTGGTCGGTGGCGATGGCGTCCACCGTGCCCGAAACAATTCCGTCAACAAGTGTTTCAATATCGCGGGCGTCGCGAAGCGGCGGCTTCATTTTGAAGTTGCTGTCGTAGGGAATCATGTCCGCGCCGGCAAGCGCGAAGTGATGCGGCGTTGCCTCGCAGGTTACCGCCAGGCTGCGGCTCTTGGCGAATTTCACCATTTCCACCGAGCGCGAGGACGAGATGTGCGCGACATGGAACCGCGCCCCGGTCAGTTCCGCCAGCAAAATGTCCCTGGCAACCATGACGTCTTCCGATGCCGCCGGAATGCCTCGCAATCCGAGGCGGACGCTCTGAACGCCCTCGTTCATGTCGCCGCCGGCGCTGAGGTTGAGGTCCTCGCAGTGTTCAATGACGGGCAATCCGAGGGCGGGCGCGGTTTCCATGGCCCGGCGCATCAGGCGGGCATTCATGACCGGCTTGCCGTCATCGGAGATGGCCACGGCGCCGGCCTCGCGCATGGAGCCGATCGAGGCAAGCTCTTCGCCCATGCTGCCCTTGGTGATGGCGCCGATGGGGAACACGTTGACCTTGGCGAGCCGCCTGGCCTGTCCTGTGATGTAGCGCGTCACGGTGGCGTTGTCGTTCACCGGCGCGGTGTTCGGCATCGGGCAGATGGAGGTGAAGCCGCCGGCAGCGGCGGCGCGCGAGCCCGTTTCAATTGTCTCTGCGTGCTCGAACCCCGGCTCGCGCAGATGGACGTGCATATCGATAAAGCCGGGCGCCACGATGCAGCCTCGCGCATCGAACTGCCCGGCCCCGGACGCATCCAGGTCCTTTCCGACGGCCACGATTTTCCCGTCTTCGATTGCGACGTCAGCCTCGCCGTCCCATCCCGACGCCGGGTCGATCACCCGGCCACCCCGCACGATGAGCCTTGCCATCGTCTAGCTCCTCTCCAGTTCACACAGCGCACAACGCAGCGAGGCGCGGCGTTTCCTGGTCAAATCGAGCGCGCCTCGCGCTGTGTGCTCAAAATCCTTTCGAGTACGGCCATGCGCACAGCGATGCCGTTTTCCACCTGGTTCAGAATCGCGGAACGCTGGGAATCGGCGACCTCGGAGGATATTTCCCTGCCGCGATTGATCGGCCCCGGATGCATCACGATCGCGTGCGGCTTGGCCAGTTCCAGATGCTCGAGGCGGAGGCCATAAAACTGGAAGTACTCTCCGGCCGGAAACGCGGGTTCATGCTGCCGCTCGAGCTGCACCCGCAGCATCATAATGACATTGGCATCGCGAATCGCTTCGCGGATGCCGTGGGCAATTTCGACTCCCGGAGCGAGCGCCGTCAACTCCGGCGGCACCAGCGGCGCCGGTCCGCACAGCACGATGCTGGCGCCGAACTTCGACAGC
>DAIDIH010000156.1 GCA_027459465.1 Bryobacterales bacterium
GTTTCTGAGACTCGCACAAGCCGTAGAGACGGCCCGTCTGGTCGCGGTACCTAATCGTCCGCTGGCTCGATCCGTTCGCAAACAAAATCCATGCCGGTGGCCCCATCGTCAAAACGCCACTTTATCCACGGGCTGCTAGGGCTATCCGGAAAATCCCGGGAAGCAAGAACACATGCCCGAACGCTATTTCAAAGTAAACCCGAATAGCCGCTCTAGGTCTGTGACCGCCTGAAGAGATTCGGAATGACATTTCCATCCCAGAATGTTTTGGCGCATACTTGGGGTATGGCGCGTCCAGCCCTGCGTTTCCCGATCAGCACAAAGGACCAGAAGGCCCTGGAAAAGCTCCTGAGCGGCGGCGTGCAGCAGGTGCGCGTGGTTCTGCGCGCCCTTGCTCTGTTGCAGTTGGCCAAGGGACGGAGTGCACCGCGGATTGCGAGCGTGGTCCGGCTGACCCTGCAGGCCATTCTTCGGATCGGTCATCGCTACCGGGAGGGCGGGCTGGAACGGGCACTGTATGAGAAGAACCGGCCCGGAGCGGCCCCGCTGCTGGAAGAGAGCCAGCGGCAGCGGATTATCGCCATGGTCTGCAGCAGCCCGCCCGAAGGTCGAGCGCGCTGGACCGTGCGGCTGGTGGCCGAGGAGGCGGTCAAACGAAAGCTGGTTCCGAAGCTGGGACGAGAAACCGTCCGGGTCCTGTTGCTCCACCACGACCTCAAGCCGTGGCGGGAAAAAAATGTGGTGCGTGGCCGAACTCGATGACGAGTACATCGCGAAGATGGAAGATGTTCTCCAACTCTATGAAAAGCCGTACAATCGGCAGGAGTCGGTGGTCTGTCTGGACGAGAAGCCGGTCACGCTGCACGCCGATGTTCGGCCCCCCTCGCCGGCCGCGCCCGGCCGGGAAGCGCGGTGGGACAACGAATACGAGCGCCGCGGCACAGCGAATGTTTTCTGCGCCGTGGAGCCCAAAGCTGGCCGCCACCTCACCTTCGCCACTCCGGACCGCTCCGGATGCGAGTTCGCCCAGGTGGCATTCCGTCTGGCGATGGCCTACCCTGAGGCGCGGACCATTCACCTAGTCATGGATAACCTCAATATCCACGGCCTCAAGTCACTGATCGATCTCTACGGCCCCGAGGTCGGCGACGACATCTGGAGTTGCTTTCCTCCGCACTACACCCCGGCGCACGGGAGTTGGCTCAACCAGGCGGAGATCGAAATCGGCATCCTGTCGAGGCAATGTCCCGGCCGGCGGCGCATCCCTGATCTGACGCTCCTGAAACGCGAAATTCGGGCCTGGAACCGGAGGATGAACCGCAACCGGGTCAGGATCAACTGGACCTTCGGCCGCAACGACGCCCGCCGCAAGTTCGGCTACGAACGGAACTCTTCTAGACGGTCAGTGAACTAGTACTAACTCGTCCTCTGTCGGATGCGTGCTGGTCGCCGGCTCCAGATACCAGCCGTAAACCAATCGTCGCCTGTCGAGGTCCACCACCGTAACCCCCTCTCTACTCGAGCCCAAAAGAGGCTCCCAATCGATCATCCCCACCGGCTCTTACTTACACAGGTCCTTCAGCAGCATAATCGAGTGTTATAATTCTCACAATTTCAGCGCCGCCCTATGGACACGGAACGTTCCCGCAAGATCCAGGAGTTATACCACGCGGCCGTCGAACTTGCGCCGGAGCCTCGCGCCGCTCTCCTCGCCCAGGCCGATCCGGACCTCCGCCGCGAAGTGGAATCCCTCCTCCGCTACGACGCCTCCTGCACTGCCTCAGGCGAACTCCTCGCCCGGCCGATGGCCGATCTGGCCGCCGGGTTACTCGAAGCTGCCGCCCCGCCGCCGCGCATCGGAAACTACCACATTCTCTCCACCCTCGGCTCCGGCGGCATGGGCGTCGTCTATCGCGCCGAACAGGAACATCCCCGCCGCATCGTCGCCCTCAAGGTCATGCTCCCCGGTTGGTCCAATCCCGAACTCGTCGAGCGTTTCGAACGTGAGTCGCAAGCCCTCGGCCGCCTCCAACACCCCGGCATCGCGCAAGTCTACGAAGCCGGCAACACGGACTCCGGCGCCGGCTTGCAGCCTTACTTCGCCATGGAGTTCATCGAGGGCCAGTCGCTGCTGAAATACGCCGAAGCGCATCGCCTTAACACCCGCGCCCGCCTCGAGATCATGCTCAAGATCTGCGACGCCGTCCACCACGCCCACCGCCGCGGCATCATCCACCGCGATCTCAAACCCGGTAATATCCTCGTGGATAACACCGGTCAACCGAAGATACTCGACTTCGGCGTCGCCCGCATGACCGACGGCGATGCGCAACTTACTCGTCAAACCGGCCTCGGTCAACTCGTCGGCACGCTCGCCTACATGAGTCCCGAACAGGTCCTCGGCGATCCTCTCGAACTCGATACCCGCAGCGATGTCTACGCCCTCGGCGTCATCCTCTACCAACTCCTCGCCGGCCGCCTCCCCTACACCCTCAGCCCCAGCCTGCATCAAGCCGTCCAGACCATCCGCGAAACCGATCCGGCGCCCCTGAGTTCCATCAGCCAGAACTATCGCGGCGACATCGAAACCATCGTCGCCAAGGCCCTCGAAAAAGACAAAACCCGCCGCTACACCACCGCCGCCGATTTGGCCGCCGATATCCGCCGCTACCTCGACGACGAACCCATCGCTGCGCGCCCGCCCAGCGCCGGCTATCACCTCCGGAAAT
This sequence comes from Bryobacterales bacterium, assembly GCA_027459465.1. Taxonomy (GTDB): domain Bacteria; phylum Acidobacteriota; class Terriglobia; order Bryobacterales; family Bryobacteraceae; genus JAJYKC01. Next base: position 2,730 of record DAIDIH010000156.1, read on the forward strand.
TCGCCCGCCGCCACCGCCCGCTCGTCGCCGGTCTGGCCGCCGTATTCCTCACACTCGCCACCGGCGTCGTCGCCAGCACCTGGCAGGCCGTCCGCGCCAACCGCGCCGGCCGCATCGCCGTGGCAGAACGCGACCGCGCCATCGAAGCCGAACGCAAAGCCCAGGCCGCCGAACAGGCCGCCACCACGGCCCGCAACCGCGCCCTCGCCGCGCAAGCTCAGGCTATCCGGGAAAGAATCCGCGCCCTCGCCGAAAAACAACGGGCCGACAACGAAACCGCAACCGCAAAGGCCGTCAGCGACTTTCTCCAGAACGACCTCCTCGCTCAGGCCGCCGCCAGTTCCCAGGCCACCCCAAATACCAAACCCGACCCCGACCTCAAAGTGCGCACCGCCCTCGACCGCGCCGCCGCCCGAATCCCCGGTAAGTTCGACAAACAACCCCTCGTCGAGGCATCCATCCGTCAAACCATCGCCAACACCTACCGCGACCTCGGCCTCTATCCCCAAGCCCGGTCCCAACTCGAACGAGCCATCGTCCTGCGCTCCCGCATTCAAGGGGAACAACATCGCGACACCCTCGCCGCCATGAACGACCTCGCCGAGATCTTCACCTTCGAAGGCAAATACCCTGAGGCCCGCTCGCTCGACACCAAAGTTCTCACCCTCCAGCGCCGCGCCCTCGGCGACAGCAACCCCGCCACCATAGCCACGATGAATAACCTCGGAAACGTGTACGAAAAGTTAGGCCAGTATCCCGAGGCTGCCCGGATGCTCTCCCCGGCCGTGGACGGCTTCCGCCGCCTCTACGGCGAGCAGAGCCGTCGAACACAGGAGGTCGCAAACGACCTTGCCCTCGTCTACGTCCGCCTCGGGCGCCTCAACGACGCTGAGCCCCTCTACACCCGCGCCGCCGAAGTCCTCGAACGCCTGCTCGGCGAGCAGCATCCCGACACCCTCAACGTCATGAACAACCTCGCCCAGCTCTACTACCGCGAAGGCAAATACGCTCAGGCCGAAGCGATGCAATCCAAGGTTCTCTCGATCCGCCGCCGTGTCCTCGGTAACTCCCACTTCGACACCCTCGTCAGCATGAATAACCTCGCCGTCGCCTACGAAGCCGAAGGCAGGCTTTCGCAGGCCGAGCGGATCGAAACCGAAGACGTAGACGGCCTCAGCCGCGTCCTCGGACCGGACCACCCCAACACGTTAGTTGCCATGAGTAACCTCGCGCGCATTTACGCCGAACAGAGCAAGTACCCTCAGTCCGAGGAATTGAACCGCAAAGTGCTCGACACGCGCCGCCGCGTCTTGGGCGAACAGCATCCCAGCACCCTTGCCAGCATGAGTAAATTAGCTGGCGTCTACCTCCTTGAAGCCAAATACTCCCAGGCCGAACCCCTGCTTACGAAGGTCATCGAGATCCGCCGCCGCAAATTCGGCCCGCAGCACCCCGACACCATCGACGCCTTGGCTTCCCTCGGCGAACTCCACCTGCGCCAGCGCCGCTACGCCGAGGCCGAACCCATGCTCCGCCAGGCGCTCGCCGCCATGGACAAGACTGCCCCGGAAACTTGGAAGCGCTACTACCTCCAGGGCCTCCTCGGCGCCGCCTTGAGCGGCCAAACCCGCTTCTCAGACGCCGAACCGCTCCTGCTCTCTTCCTACGACGGTCTTCAGCGGCAAAAGGCCGCCATTCCCGCTCCCGCAAGGTCCTACCCCTCCGAGGTCGGCGCCTGGGTCGTCGGCCTCTATCGCGATTGGGGACGCACGGACAAGGCCGGCGAGTGGCGGCAAAAACTGGAGCGTGAAAACGTCGCCATCACCGACCAGCCGAAATAGCGCCGCCGCCTTCCATCTCGCGCCTCAGGAAAGATCGCGCAAATCGCCAGTCCCGCGTCACCGTCTCCGGCGACACCTTCAGCGTCCGCGCCGTATCTTCCACACTCAACCCGCCGAAATAGCGAAGTTCCACCACTTCAGCCTGCCGCGGGTACGACTTCGATAACGCACCAAGCGCCTCGTCCAGCGCAAGCATCTCCTCCGCCGGCCCCATCTCCGTCGCCAGACCCTCCGTGGCCGGTATCATCTCGACAGCCCCTCCCCGCTTTCCGGCCCGCCCCTTGCGGGCATGGTCCACCAGCACCTGCCGCATCGCCTTCGCCGCAACCGCGAAAAAATGCCCGCGGCTTTCCCAGTCCTGCTCCACCCCTCCCGCCAGTTTCAAATAGGCTTCGTGGATCACGGCCGTTGTCTGCAGCGTATGGCCCTCCCTCTGCTGCGCCATCTGCCGCTTCGCCATCTTGTGTAACTCCCGGTAAACCAGCGGCAGAAGTTCATCCAGCGCCGCCCGGTCGCCTTTCCCCCAACGCGCCAGCAGGCCCGTTACAACGTCGGTTGGCGGAGTCTCTGCGTCCCCTGAAATCCCCATGCCGCGAACTCGCGACGAGTATATCACCCACATCGCTCCGGAAAAATAGTCCACCCGGCATGACGGCTTTTCCGCGCTCTTTGCGTGGAAGAAGGTGAACCGAACGATCTGAGGAGGAAAGATCTCATGAAGGTACCGTTCCTGAACTTACACAGCGCACGTCCCGCACTTGCGATCTTTTTGGGGATTTATCTGATCCCGGCCTTCGCGCCCGCCGCCGGTGCGCAATCGCTGCCGAACTTGTTCCCGTTCCCGAACCAGACCGGCATCGCCGCAACTTACAACACCAACGGCGCCCCCATCGACCTCACCGGGCCTTTCTTCCAATCCTTGGGAACCAACGGCCGTTCCTGCTCTTCCTGCCACCGGCCCTCGCAAGGATGGTCCATCTCCGCCGCCGGCATGCAGGCCCTCTTCGCCTTGACCCAGGGTCTCGATCCCGTCTTTCGGCCCGTGGACGGCTCCAACTGCGACCACAATATCGACACATCCACTCTCGCCGAGCGCCGCCAAGCCTACAGCCTTCTCATCAATAGAGGTCTCATTCGCATCGCGCTCGCCGTCCCCGCCAACGCGGAGTTCACCGTCGTGAACGTGGCCAATCCCTACGGCTGCTCCGATCCCACCACCCTATCCATGTACCGCCGCCCCTTGCCCGCCACCAATCTCCGGTTTCTTTCCGCAGTCATGTGGGACGCCCGCGAATCCTCTCCGCAAACCGGCACCCAGAAAATCACTTACTCGACCAATCCCGCCGACTTACAGGCCGACCTCGCCCACCAGGCTCTCGATGCAACCACAGGTCATGCCCAGGGCGCCGCGCTCAGCGCCGAAGTGCAGCAGGAGATCGTCAACTTCGAAATGCGCCTCGCAACCGCCCAGGCCTACGACTACCTTGCCGGATCTCTAAGCGGCCACGGCGCCACCGGCGGACCCAAGACACTGGCGCAACAAACCGTTCCATCCTTCTTCGTCGGCATCAACGACCCACTCGGCGGAAACCCCTTGGGCACGCGCTTCACACCCGTGATCTTCAACCTCTACGACGCGTGGACGAATAACGCTTCTTCCTCCCGCCGCGCCAGCATCGCGCGAGGAGAGGCTCTTTTTAACTCAAAGCCAATTGACATTACCGGCGTCGCCGGCCTCAACGACGACCTCAACATGGCTTCCATCCCAGGCACCTGCGGCACCTGCCACGACGCGCCCAATGCCGGCGACCACTCCCTCCCCGTGCCCCTCAATATCGGCGTCTCCGACGTCAACGGCCCGCTCGACGTGAGCTACCTCCCCGTCTTCACGCTCCAGAACAAAACCACGCTCGAAATCGTCACCACCACCGACCCCGCCCGCGCCATGATTACCGGCCTCTGGAAAGACATCGGAAAAGTCAAAGGCCCCGTCCTCCGCGGCCTCGCCGCCCGCGCCCCCTACTTCCACAACGGCTCCGCCGCCACCCTCGAAGACGTCCTCGACTTCTACAACACCCGCTTCAACATCGGCCTCACCACCCAGGAAAAAGCCGACTTAGTCGCCTTCCTCGAATCGCTCTAATAACGCCCTACCACCGCCACTCCCGCGTCGAAAACAACGTCCGCCACGCGTCGGCATCCGGCTCGCCTACAGGTTATAGAAGAACTCTTCTCTCACAATCTTCCCGTCCGCTACCTTGTAGACCGCGATCTCCTCCATCGTGAACCGCTTGTTCTCAGGCTTGAACGTAGCCTCCATCTTGAAGGTCACCGCGAACTGCGACCCCGACACCAGCGGCCCCTCCACCTTCACCGAATGTACGTCATGGTTGGCCGTCCACCACTCCCCCTTCGCTTTCACCGCTTCAATGCCCTTCATCTCGCGCGACTTTCCCGGCGGTGCGCCCGCCTCCACACTCACGATCTCCGGCGAGTACAGTTCCATACCCGCTTCCATGAACTTACCTTTCGAGCACAGCTTCACCAGCCTGTCGGCTACTTCCTGCGTTGTCATGCGTCTCCTCCCGTGCGCTTCCTCCGCGCACGCTCCCACGCTAACACACCGCCTCACGCGCCGGACTAACTCCCCCCTGGCCTCACTGTCTTCCAGATAACGTCATCGTTCCGAAACCAGGTCGGCGTCTTCTTCGCCCAACTCGTCTCTCCATAACGCCGGTGCAACAGCCGGAACGCCGCCCGCGTCGTCTTCCACGTCTCCGGATCCGCGCACCCGTAATGCCCGGCCCTCACCAGCCAGTAAAGCGCCTCCGGCACTCTCGCATCATCGCCACGCGCCTTCGCATACTCGAACACAATCCCACCCAGGTAATTCGTCGCCGCGCCCTCGTCGAGAAACGCTTTCCGGCCGCCACCGGCCCCGGAACGCTCAGATCCGCTCCCCACTCCCAGTTCGCCCGCGAATCCAGCGCCCCTTCCACACTCATCGGGCACCACCAGTTAACCCGGTACGGATCCATCTTTCCCGCCGGCGCCTGCCGGACGATCCCTGTCGCGTAATAAGGTCGCGCCTCGGGCCGGTGCAGCAACAGAAACCCCGCCGCGAACCGCTTTCCCTCTCTGTCGTTCGCCTGAAGATACGCGCCGGTCAGCGCCCTCAGTCCTGGCTCCATCTTGCCCATCTTCCTCGCGATCGCCGTAAGATCCTCGCCCAACATCAGCCCTCGCGTGAAGGCTGTCATCAGCGCTTCGCGTTCTAACACCGCCGGCAGCTCTCCTCCAACCGCGGCTTGTTTCAAGTAACGGTACGGTGTCTCCCGGTTGAGCACCTGTGTCGCATCGGAATCGAATAACTCCGCCGTCCCCGCCGCCGGCTTCAGATCCATCAGGAAGTCCGGCGCTTCATCGGCATCGATCTGCAATGTCACCAGCACCGGCCTCCGAATCGCGAACTGAAGAAAGTCCCGGAAATCCACAGCCACGAGCATCCGCAAGCGTCGGAACAGGTTCACCCTCGACGGCAGTCCTTGCAACGCGCCGCTCCCCAATACCGCGTCCAGGCCCTCTCGAGCCTGCTCGCGGTTCCCGCCTTCTTCGAGCAAGCGTAGTAAGTGGAACCGCACCGTCAGATATCCCGGCGAAGCCGCCGGAACACCGGCCGCGGCCTCGTAAAGCCCAGCCCGCCGGGCTCCCGCCGCGTTGGCCTGCTCCAGCGCCGCAATCAACCACGCCACGGACCGCGTCGCCCGCCATCGCTCTACACAGTATCCGAACTCCACGCCGCGCGATTGAAACCGGAAAACGCAGTCCGTCACATCCGGATCGCGAAACAAACTCGCATCGGCCGCCGGAGGATGCGCCGGCTTGTAAGCCGTGTTCGGATCCGCTTGCCCGATCACGTGATCGTACATCCCCGCATAGCTCCACAACTCCTCGCGAAACCCATCCCCCTGCCCCTTGCTCGAAACCAGACGCCCCAACTCGGGAAAATACGCCTGGTCCCGTGTCAGAATCCCGGCCCGCCGGAGCAGGTTCCACGTCATGCCGTGAATCGCCTCCAGTTTCGCGTCCGCAAGCACGCTCTCTGCTTCGCTCTGTACCCCGTCCGCCTGCATCCGCAATAGCGTCCGTAGCACCAGGTAACGCGAAATCGTCCGCCACGGCGAGGCATCCTCCTGCGTGATCCGCAGGAACCGCGCCAGCGCCTCCGGGTAACTCCCCGCAGAGAAGTAAGCCGCCACGGTCTGGTACTGGCGATCCCCGCGAATCAATTCCGGCGTCCCCGCCGGCGCCTCCGCCGGTAACTTCACCGGCCCGCCAACGCAGTTGGAAAACACCGTGTCCTGCGCTGCCACCCGGGACCGGAACGCCGCGCTCTCCCCGCCAAACTGCACCCGCCGTGCCTCCAGCGTGTGTGCCGCCACCCGGTAGGCGTCCCCCAGCGCAGTTCAGCGTGAAACTGTGCGTCTCCGGGTCATATGCCAACCGCCCGCCCGTGATCAGCGTCTCCCGCGGCGCCCGTGGCGTGGGAACCTGCGCGCGCAGCGCGCGCCACCGCGCCGGCCAGTCAATCCTGATGCCGTCCCAATCGCCGGTCTGCCGGTCTTTATAGTACCCACGCGCCTGCTCCTTCTCCCGCTCATCCATCCCGACTCCGTTCAAGTGCCGATAGGCGATGACGAGATACGAGCGCGCGAACGACGGCCGCAGCACGCCCAACCGCCCGTCGATGAACTCCGTCCGCGGCATATCCCGATGCCGGGCACAACTAAACAAGTACTCCCCGAGCGCCTTGCGGAATAACTCAGGCGCCACTGATTTCTTTCGGGAAAAAATACGCCCCTTCGCCTTTCCTCGGCCGCGCCGCCGGACGCCCGTAGTTCGTACCCACTGTCACGCCCAAACTGCCGCGGCATCCGGCGAAGAAAAACTCGCTGCCCCGCCTGAGCATCGTAGCCACCGCGTCCGTAGCCCGCCCATGTAAAACGCCACCGGCCCAATCTCATCCACCGGCAAACCCGCCATCCAACTTCGTCCCGTACCGCACCATGACACCAGCGCAGTCATCGAGAGCCACACGTCGCTGCCGGTCCTCGCCCGCAGTGCTGAAAGTAACTCCCGGTAAAACGGCCGCGCCGCCTTCGGCGCCTCAAAGTCGATCTGCAGACCCGGCGGATGCGTGAAACGTACCATCTCGCCGATCATCCGTTCCGCTAATATTACTCCGTTAAGTGATTATGGACTGCACGAGCGCCACACTTCAGCGCCGCAGTAGGCGCCAACGCCCGTCCACGTGAACAGGAGATACTGAATCTCACGTCGCGTCCTCGGCGGGGTCCACCCAGAAGTTTTTTTACCGCGCAAGGTTTCCAGCGTGAGGAAGGCATGAGCCAGCATGACCATCGTCACGTGATGGTGCCAGCCTTGCCAGTTGCGGCCTTCATAATGATCCAGGCCGAGCTCCTCTTTTAGTTGGTGATAGTCCTGCTCGATCTTCCAGCGGCACTTGACGAGGCGTACGATACGCCGCCATGAGTAGTCGGCGGGAAGGTCGCAGAGGCAATAGTTGGTGGGAGCCTCTTC
>DAIDIH010000157.1 GCA_027459465.1 Bryobacterales bacterium
CGAACTCCGCCGCTACCAACTCGTCAACGGCCCCGGCGCGAAACTCACCAGCGACTACTTCGCGAACGCTCTTATCCCCGCGCTGAACCGCCTCGGCATCTCACCCGTCGGCGCCTTCTCCGTCTACTTCGGCCCCGACCAACCTGCCTACTATCTCCTCATGCCCTCCCGGCATCTCGAAACGCTGGCCACCGCCGACCTCGAACTCGCCAAAGACGCCGAGTTCATGAAAGCCGCCGAGCCCTTCTGGAACGCGAACGCCAACACGCCGCCCTACAGGACCATTGAAAGTACGCTCCTCCGCGCCTTCACCGGCCATCCGAAGCTCATCGTCCCTGAAACCGCGAAAGCGAACCAGAAGCGCATCTACCATCTCCGCACTTACGTCTCGCCCACCAACGGCGACCACGTAAACAAAGTGGATATGTTCAACCACGGCGAGTTCGCCATCTTCACCAAAGCCGGTGCATCCGGCGTCTTCTACGCCGACGCCCTTATCGGCCCCCGTCTCCCCAGCCTCACTTACATGCTTAGCTTCCCGGATCTTGCCTCGCTCGAAACATCTTGGGCGAGGTTCGCCGCCGACCCGGACTGGAAAAAACTTTCGAGCGACCCGCGCTTCAAGCTCGACCCACCCAACGTCTCCAACATCTTCAGCCTCGTCCTCAACCCGCTCCCCGGCTCGCAGGTCTGACCGCGCCGGTCCGCCCGCTCTCCGCCTCATGCATCCGCCAAGGCAGACCACGTCGCAATGACGCTGAAGCAGTCTCTGCGCGTCTGCGTAATCTTCACCACAACTCTATCTACCCTCACCGCGCAGCAAACCGTCTCCCAATGGACTGGCGCCGTCTACGATCCTGCCGGCGCGCCCGCGGCCAAAGCCGAACTTATCCTCCACTCGAGCGCGAACCAATACTCCGCCATCGCCCTGCCCAACGGCTCCTTCCAGTTCGGCTCTCTCGCACGCGGCTCCTACGATCTCTCGGTGCGCTACGCCGGCCGCGTCTTCGCATCCCCCTCTCCACTCGCCATCCCCATCGAAGGCACAACAAGAATTTCTCTCCTCGCCGACGGCACCCTCCGCATCGAAGCCGAAAATCAGAACGAAGCCAGCGGCGGCGAGACCCTGTCGAGCCAGTCCGTCACCGCCATTCCCCTAAACAAGCGCGACTTCAGCCAGTTACTTCTCCTCGCCGCCGGCACCATGACCGACACCAACGGCACCACGAATTTCACCCAGCAGTTCGCCATCAACGGCCAGCGCGGCGTCGAAGCCGTCTTCGCCATGGACGGCGCCGACACCAGCGACCCCGAAATGGGCGGCGCCATCATGTCCAACTTCAACGTCGACGCGGTCCAGGAAATCCAGTCCTCCTCCGGCTGGATGCCCGCCGACATCGGCCGCGGCGCCGCCGGTTTCACCAACATCATCACTCGCTCCGGCGTCAACGACTGGCACGGCTCCTTCTTCGAATTCCTCCGCAACTCCGCTTTCGACGCCCGCAATTTCTTCGACCGTCAAACCGCCGCAAGCCCCTACCGCATCCCGCCCTTCCGCCGCAACGAATTCGGCTTCACCCTCGGTGGCCCCGTCATGCTGCCCGGCTACAACGGCCACAACAAAACCTGGTTCTTCATCGAATACCAGGGCTTCCGCCAGGTCCTCAACACCACACAAGTCCTCCCCGTTCCTACCGCCGCAGAACGCGCCGGCATCGACGCCACCGCCTTCCCCGGCGACACGCTCTACGTCCCCGTAAACCCTACCATCTCCCACCTCCTCAGCCGCTACCCGCTCCCGAACGACCCCACCGGCGCATTCGGCGCGCGCACCTTCGCCACCTCCTCCAAAGTCGCGACCGACGCCGACCAGCTCTCCGGCCGCATCGATCACAACCTCTCTTCCAAGGACAAACTCTTCGCCCGCTTCACCTGGGATAACCTCACCGGCCCTACCACGAACCCCGACCAAACCGCCATCGACCCTGCATTCGGCATCGAGTACATCGACCACCAGCGCAACGCCGTCCTCACCTGGACCCACACCGCCTCACCGAACTTCATCTCCGAATCCTCTCTCAGCTTCACCCGCAGCACCCCGAACTTCCCCACAGCCGACCACACGGACCCCTCGCTCATCTTCGCCGACGGCCTCTATGAAGCCTTCGATGCCGCCGCCGGCTCGGTCACCGCTTCCTTCGGGAATCTCTTCATGGGCCGTCAGAACTTCTCCTGGACCACCTCGAAACACTCCTTCAAGTTCGGCGGCGAATTCCGCGCCAACCGCGACACCACTTACTTCGGCACCGCCACCAACGGCCAGTACACCTTCGGCGGCGGACCCTCCTTCTCGACCACCCTCATCCGCTCCGCCAGCGGAGCCCACGACGTCCAACCCGGCCAACAGTTGCCCGACACACTTTCCGCCCTCCTGCTCGGCAGCGCCTTCTCTTACACCGTCGCCGTCGCGCCCCCGCAGTTTCCCCAGGGCAGCCAGATCGGCGTCGCCGCCATCTCGCGCTACGACATGAACCTCTATGCCGAAGACACCTGGAAAATCTCTCCCCGCTTCACGCTCGACTACGGCCTCCGTTATGAACTCTACTCCCCCATCACCGAACGCGCCAACCGCACCGCCGGCCTCGACTTCCTCACCACTCCCTCCGGCCCCGAGCAACTTTACCTCATCAACCCGCAGCCTCATTACCGTTGGGTCGGCAATAACTGGGGTCCCCGCGTCCGCCTCACCATCCTCGCCCCCGCCGGTTTCCTGATTCGCGCCGGCGGCGCACTTACTACCATCCCTCCTAACATCTGGCAGGACAACTTGCTTACCGGCGCCGCCCCTTATGTCGATTACCCCCGCCTCACTGCCGCCCCCGGCGCTCCACTCCTCATCGGCACCACCATCACTCCCGCCGATCTCCCGCCCGTCTACACTCCCGCCGGCGTCAATATCCTCGCCTCCGGAAATTCAAAGGCCGTTCCCCCCAACACCGTCTGGGACGTCAACCGCTTCGAACAGGAACTTGCCGCTCTCTCCCCCAGCCACCTCATCAGCCCGCTCAACGCCAACGCCATCTCGCAGGATTTCCGCAACGCCTACCTCGGCACCTGGACCCTCAGCCTCGAGCGCTCCTTCCACGGACTTACTTTCGATGTCGGCTACGTCGGCGCCTCCGGCATCGACTTACCCGCCATCGACTTCCCCAACGCCTACCCCGGCGCCTCGCCCGCCTTCGCCCCCTATACGCAATTCAACTCGGCCGGCCAGATCACCGGAGGCTTCGGCACCGACATGCTCATCACCAACCGGTCCCACTCCACTTACCACTCTCTCCAGTCTTCCCTCCAAGGCTCCATCGGCGCCAACGGCCCGCAGGTTCAGCTCAGCTTCGCCTGGTCTAAGTCCATCGACGACACCAGCAGCGCCCTCGGCCCCGGCGTCGGCAGCGTCTCCGGTGCAACCGCTCTCGCCTGGCCCCAGAACCCCTTCGACACCCGCGCCGACAAAGGCCCGTCCACCTTCGACGTCAACCGCGCCTTCACCGCCACAATCGTCCAGGACCTCCACGCCGACCGCGCCCCATTCCTCCGCCGCCTCACCCCCAAACTCACCCAAGGCTGGCAACTGTTGAGCATCTCCACCCTCACCAGCGGCCTCCCGTTCACCGTCTACTCCGGCGTCCAGCAAACCGGCGCCGGCTCCCTCGGCGCAGACCGCCCCGACCAGATCGGCACGCCGAATCTCTCCACCAGCCGTACCGTCCGCGAAGACTACTTCGGCCTCGGCGCCGCCAACGGCTCTTACTTCCAGATCCCCATCAACGTCCCCGGAGGCACCGGCCCCAACAGCGGCGTCTTCGGCACGCTCGGCCGCAACACCTTCCGCGGCCCCGCCCTCTACGACTACGACTTCGGCCTGATTAAGGACACCACCTGGGAAGCCGGCCGCGCCAGGAAATCCATCGACCTCGAATTCCGCGCCGAATTCTTCAACTTATTCAACATCGTCGACTTCGGCCTGCCCTCTAACATCCTCACCGGCTCCGGCTTCGGCTTGATCAGCCGCACCGCGACGAACTCGCGCCAGATCCAGTTCTCCCTCAAGACGATGTTCTAACTCCGCTGCCTTCCCTCAGGAACGCCCGGACGCGTTCCCGAATCTGGTCGCGGATCCGCCGGAAAGCCGCCAGACGCTCCTCCACGCTTCCTTCCACAGCCGCCGGATCCTCGAAGCTCCAATGAATCCGTTCCGCCGGGGCAGGGAAGACCGGGCAACTTTCCCGCGCGTTGTCGCACACCGTCACGATGGTATCGAACGTCTGGCCCGCGAACTCGTCCACCCCTTTCGACCAATGCCCGGATATGTCGATCCCGATCTCCTTCATCACCGCGATCGCTTCCGGCCGCACCACCGTGGGCCGCGTCCCCGCGCTGAACACCTCAAACCGCTCGCCCCCTTCGGCGCGAAACAACCCTTCCCCCATCTGGCTCCGGGCGGAATTGCCCGTGCACAGCACCAGAACTCTCTTCTTCTGCATCGCAACCTCACTCTTTCGTTCGTCGAATGACGATTAGTAATGTTAGCATAGCGCTATCAGCATGGAATAGATTCCATACTAAATCGTCAATAGACGATATCTTCCGCGACCATCCCCCAGCGGCGGCCGGTCCCCGCGCGCCTCGCGCGGCGCGCCCGATGTAGAATGGCCTCGGCTGTCCACCAAAACCAATTTTTCCCCCAAGAGGAGAAAGTAATGGCAATTTCTCGAAGAGGCTTTCTCGGCTCGCTCCCTGCCGGCGCGGCAGCGGCGTCGCTCGCCGCCCAGCAGCGGCTCTCCGCCCAGCAAAAGAGCGCTGGCAGCGGCCCCATCAAAATCACCGATCTCCGCTGCGCCATCATCGGCCGCAACCCCGTCGTCCGCATCGTCACCAATCAGGGCATCTCCGGCTATGGCCAGGCCGAATCCGCCAAGCCCTACCTCAAACCGATGGTCCTCTTCTACAAGCAATACCTCATCGGCGAAGACCCCACCGACGTCGCCAACGTCATGCGCAAAATCCGCCGCATGGGCGCCTTCAAACCCTGGGGCTCC
>DAIDIH010000158.1 GCA_027459465.1 Bryobacterales bacterium
CTCCGCGCCGGCGTCCACGCCAACCTCGTCGTCTTCGACGCCCTCCCCCACGCCTTCTGGTATAACTCCGATCTCCCCGAAGCCATCGAAGCCAACCACCTCATGGCCAACTTCTTCCTCGCCCACTTGCCCAAATAACCGAATCTGTCTGGCAGAAGACCAGTCCGGACTACTTCGCCGGATGTGTCAGCCCGTGGGCTTCCAGCCACCAGTAGAACTCTTCAATCCAGTGGTCGCTGATGGCGGCCCATCTGACGCGCTCGTCCTTGCATCCTGGGCGCTTGCCAAAACAAGGAACATCGCTCCAACGAGCGCAAGCGCGCTCCATGCAATACTCCACCTGCCGGCGCCCTGCCCAACGCGAGCTACGAACGGTTCCATCCCGTCTCAGCTCTCCGACATCTTCAGAACTGCCTCGGGAAGCCGCGCGCCTTGGATCGGAATCTTCGAAGCCGCCTCCTCTATCTCGCGGAGATCTTCGGGCGTAAGTTCGACCTCCACCGCGCCCAGGTTCTCCTCCAGGCGGTGAAGCTTTGTGGTTCCGGGAATCGGCACGATCCAAGGCTTCTGGGCCAACAGCCATGCAAGCGCAATCTGCGCCGGCGTGGCGCGCTTCTTTTCGGCGATGCGCTTCAGCAGATCGACAAGAGCCATATTGGCCGCGCGAGCCTCGGGACGGAAGCGCGGGGACATATTCCGGAAATCGGTGCTGTCGAATTCTGTGTCCGCCCCGATCTTCCCCGTCAGAAATCCGGCGCCGAGCGGGCTGAACGGCACGAAACCGATCCCGGATTCTTCACACACAGCAAGCACACCGTTTTGTTCGGGATCCCGCGTCCAGAGCGAATACTCACTCTGCACAGCGGTCACAGGCTGAACAGAATGTGCCCGTCGAATCGTCTCTGCCCCCGCTTCCGAAAGTCCAAAGTGCCTCACCTTGCCCTGCTCGATCAGTTCTTTGACGGCCCCCGCGACGTCTTCAATCGGCACGTTCGGGTCGACGCGATGCTGATAAAGCAGATCGATGGTTTCTACGTTCAACCGGCGTAGCGATGCTTCCGCGGTTTGCCGTATATGATCCGGCCGGCTGTCCAGACCATAGCGAGTGCCGTCGGCTTTGATGCCGAATCCAAACTTTGTGGCAATGACCACGTCTTTACGGAAGGGAGCCAGCGCTTCCCCCACGAGTTCCTCATTCGTGAACGGCCCGTACGCCTCGGCCGTGTCGAAAAACGAGACACCGCGCTCAACTGCGGCGCGAAGGTTCTTTATGCCTTCGTGCCGCTCCATCGGCGGCCCGTAGTTCGCGCTCAACCCCATGCATCCGAAGCCCAGGGCTGACACTTCCAAACGGCTTTCCCCGAGTCTGCGTTTCCGCATAAGTTCTCCCATATCCTCTGTTTCCAGGCTAAAGCGAAAAGCGCCGGAACCGGTATCCCATTCCTGCCAAATGATTGCCTGATCCTGCCAGGCATGCCTCTTCGCGGCGCCCACCCCCAAAAATACAAACGGCCCGGCCCCGCTTTCGGCGGAACCGGGCCTCTCTCCTCCGGCAAATACTCGCTTACCCGCCTTACGGCAGGTCGTACCGCAAGTCGACCCACACCATGTGGCTGTGTGGCGCGGCAACTCCCGTGACCGGCGCCCACGGGTTCCGCGTCAGATACGAATACTGCGTGATCAGCTTCAGGTCCCCGTACATCGGGTTCTTCCAGAACGTCTGAATCACGCCAAACGTCGCTTCCTGAATCGCCCGGTTCGCCGCGGCGCTCGAGCCGGGTTGCCCGTAGCCGATCCATTTGCCGTTGGTGTCCAGATACGCCGCCCGGTCCACATACAACCCGCCGTAGTAGCCGTACCACAGCGTCGAAAGGCCCTTCGGGTTGTCCTTCGGCTGCGTCGTCCACTCGAAGCCGCCCACCGTCGAAGCCGACTTCACCGGGTCGATCTGCCCGTTCGGCTTGATCACCACGTCCGGAGCCAGCCCGAAGATATATCGCCCGGCGCCCGCGCCCGCGAACGTGTTCGCAATCAGATTGAAGCCTTTCGCCACTTCCACGTTGGCGTTGATCTCGCCGGAGCCGCCCACCGCCCGGCTGTGCGTGCCCGTCAGAGGATCGTAAGCCTGGAACGTGCTCATCACGCCGCCGATCTCAAGATGCGCCGCCTTGCCGCCCGGCGTTCCGTCAAACGCAATCTTGGCGATCACGTCCGGAGTCAGGTTCGGCGCGTTCGAGTTACTCGCACCCGTCGAAAACTGGCTGGAGAGAGCTGAACTTAACAGCGTCGGGTAAGTCACGGCGTTGCCTACATACTGCTCGGGATTAGCGATCGCCACGCCCGCCGTCACATTATCGTTCGCATGATACACGAACCGGAACTCAGGAGCCCGCGACCAAACCAGGCCCAATTGGTAGTTCGTGTCCATATCGAGCGAGTAGAACACGTCGCTCGGCATCGGCGATAAGCCTTTTCGATTCGGAGTCAGCAGCGACCATGTCTGCCCGCCTAGAAACTCGAACTTACTCTTCCGCCAGTCCACCCAGTACAACCGCAGCCGCAGCGTGTTGCTGTTCGACGTCACCAGCAGGTTCGCCGGCGCGTTGCCCAAAAAGTCCGTCTCGAGGTAGCCGGTCACATGGCCGCCCAGAACGTCGCTGTCCACCTTCACGCCGAAACGGCTGTTCTGCAGGGAGAAGCGGTTCTCGACGTTGTTGCCGGCCACCGTGTTCCCAAGCGGAATCCCGTTGAATCCCGTGCCGATGCCGTTGCCCGTGTTCGTCGAACGGAAGACGCTCGTGACGTCAACAAAGCCCAGCGGCGAAAAGCGCGCTGAGCCGATACGAAAATACAAAGGCGCCGCGTCGTTGGCGTCCATCGGCCCGGCCTGCGGGCTCAGCCCCGTCGCGCTCGAACTCGAGTTTCCCCCCGGAGGCAGGATCGGCGATGCGCTCGCCACTTCTCCCAGCGAGGCGTGCAGCGGCGCCGGCGCGGGCGCCGCATTCGCCTGCTCCGCCTCCGCCGCCTTCTCGATCGCCTTCTTCTGATCCTCAATCATCAGGCGCAGTTGATCGATCTGCCTCTGCTCTTCAAGGAGCTGCTTCTTCAGCGTTTCGATGTCGGTAGCCGTGGAAGCCTGGCCCGCCTCCTGCGCAAGGGCGCGCGGCGGGGATACGAGAAGGCAACCCGCCAGGGCAGTCGCCCCAAGCAGGCTGACCAGTCTTTTCAGCGTCATGGTAAGGTTGGTCTCCAAAAAAAGTCGTGGTACTCGGCTCTCTCCCACTCACCCGCACACGAACGTGTCAAACGGCTGCCGTGGAACGAGAAGCTGCACTGCGAGTCAGTGGACTTCCATCGACAGACCCCCAGCCCTGTCAGCGTACCGGCCCGAAGTTATGGCCTGATGAGGAAAAGATTACGATTCGATGACAGAGCCCCTCCGCCGCCGGATCGAACCGCATCAGCCGCCGCTAGCCAAGGTTAAAAGTAGATGTCAAGAGAATTACAATGGTGTGACAGGCCCCGCACCGGCTGGGTGCACCGCCGCCGCGCCTCGATTGAGCCACAGCACCAGCCACGCGCGAAGGTCGATCAGCGCATGCAGCACCATCGGCGCGGCGAGGCCGCCCGTCCACAAGTACAGCATCGCCAGGCCAAAGCCGAGCGCCGCCGTGAGAATCACGCCGGCGAACCCCTGATAGAAATGCGCGATGCCGAAGACCACGGACGCCGCGGCGATCGCCGCCCACGCGCCGAACCGAAACCCGCTCTGGCTGAAGTAGCTCAGCAGGAAGGCGCGGAAAAGCACCTCCTCGCAAACGCCCGCCGTCACGCACACCATCGGAAACAGCAGGAACTCGGCCGGCCGCGTGGGCAGGAAAAAATCGAGCCGGGCGTACGGCCGCGCCAGCTTTGCCCGAAGCGCGGCGCTGCGCGAGGCCGCCAGCGGCAGCACCAGCAAACCGATCGCCGCGCCCAACACCAGACCCGCGGCGATCTGCGGCCCCGCGCCACGCGTCAAAAACGGCAGCGCCGCGCGAAGCGAAGGCGTCTGGAAAATCCGTGCCCCAGAAATCGCCCAGGCACACAGCGCGGCCAGCCACAGCACCGCCATGGTCTTGGCATAGCTCCGGACCTTCGCCCCGGCATCGTCGCGCCGCGCCTTCAAACGCCGCGTCTCAAAAACGTCCCAGACCGGCAGCACAACCGCAAGGAACAAGACAAGAAGATGAGAGGTCACGGCAAAACAGCTATTATCCACCATCGTCCCCACAACCCGGATGCGATAATCGAGTTGTTCAATTGAAATGATTGCGTTAGAGCGCGTATGGGAAGAACGGAATCGGGTGCCGGTGCTGGTCGTGAGCACGATCATCGTCGCCCTCATCGCCTTCGTCGACTGGCGGATTGAACCGTACGTCTCGCTGGGTTTCCTGTATCTGTTTCCGATCATGCTCGCCGCGGCCTTCCTGCCGCGCTGGATCATCGTCGCCCTCGCCCTGGTTTGCGCCTTCCTCAGCGAAACCTTCAGCCCCCTCGAACGCTCCAACGTCCGCTTCGCGTTCGAGTCGCTCGCCCTCCTCGGCTGCGGCTTGTTCGTCGCCGAACTCGTCCGCAACCGCCGCCTCATGCTCGAAGCCCAGCAGCGGCTCAAGGCCCTCGTCGAAACCAGCCCCGCCGCCATCGTCACCGTCGACGACCGCGG
>DAIDIH010000159.1 GCA_027459465.1 Bryobacterales bacterium
GTTCCTTAAGTACGAGATGGACAACTATCTCCGCAATCGCGGCCGCGAACTGCTCAAGGAAGAACCGCTGATGAAAGTGGAATCCGAACAGGGCTACATCCACTACCGCAAGGGCAGCGTCGTCATGTACTACCTCAAGGAGATGATCGGCGAGGACGCCATCAACCGCGCGCTTCGCTCCGTTCTCGGCAAATACGGCTACGCCCCGCCGCCATATCCGGCCTCGTACGCCCTCGTCGATGCGTTTTCCCGCGAGACCCCGCCGCAATACGCCTATTTGCGCAAGGACCTCTTCGAAGACATCACGCTGTTTTCCAACCGGGCTCTCTCGGCCACCGCTCGCAAGCGGGCCGATGGCAAATACGACGTCACGCTCGAAGCGGAGGCGCATAAGTTCCGCGCCGACGCGAAAGGCAACGAGCGCGAAGTCCCCGTGGACGACTGGATCGACATCGGCGCCTTCGCCAAACCCGCTAAGGGACGCAAGTACGGCGACACCCTCTACCGCCAGCGCGTCCACATGCGGACCGGAAAAAGCACCTACACCTTCACCGTGGACCGTGAACCGGACCAGGCGGGCATCGATCCGTTCCTGCTCTTAATTGACCGCGTCCCGGCCGACAACCTGAAGGCGGTTACCATCGAGGACGGCGCAGCCCGCGGATCCGGCGGAACATAGCGGCCCCCGCCGACGTTGGAGAATGGTGAGTGTCGCTCGTACCGCTGCTGCTTCGGAATGCTTTGCGCAACCGGCGGCGCAGCGTCCTCACCATCCTGAGCATTGCGGCCTCCTTCTGCCTGCTCGGCGTACTGATGGCCATGTACGCGATGTTCTACCTGCATCAGGCCTCGCCCGATCAGGCCCTCCGACTCATTGTCCGCAACCGCATCTCTTTCACCAACCCCATCCCGCTGTCTTACGAAAACCGCATCGCGTCGGTCCCCGGCGTCCGCAAGGTGATGGTCTACCAGTGGTTCCAGGGCATCTATAAAGACACCGACGCGAAGAATAACTTCGCCCGTTTCGCCGTTGAGCCGGACCGCCTCTTCATCGTTCATCCCGAGATCAAACTACCGGACGCCGATCGGGCGGCCTTCATCGGCGAGCGCGACGCCTGCATCGTCGGACGCGGTCTCGCCGATCGCCTCGGCTTCAAATTGGGTGACCGCATCACCATCGTCGGCGACATCTTCCCCGCCACGCTCGAATTTATCGTCCGCGGCATCTACACAAGCGACCTCGGCAACGACAACCTCTATTTCCATTTCGATTACCTCAACGAAGCCGTCTTCAAAGGGAATCAGGATTTCGTCAGCATGTTTGCCGTCCTCGCCGATAACCCCGAGGACGTACCCGACGTCGCCCGCGCCATCGATGCCCAGTTCCGCAACGCCGACACGCAAACGAAAACCGACACCGAGCAGAACTTCGTCCTCTCGGTGATCTCGTTCCTCGGGAACGTGAAGCTGTTCCTCATGGCCGTCTGCGGCGCGCTCACTCTCACCGTCCTCCTCGTATCCGCCAACACGATGGCGATGAGCGTCCGGGAACGCGTTTCGGAAATCGGCATCCTGAAAACGCTCGGCTTCACGCGGGAGAACGTGCTCTTCCTCATCGTCGGCGAATCGGTGGTCCTTGCCATCACCGGCGGAATTCTCGGCTTCGTGCTCGCCTACGGAATCGTTGCCGTCCTGCGAACCAAGCACGCCGCCATGATCAGCCTGAACCTGCTAGAAATCTCGCCGCCGCTGGCAGCCTTAGGGATTGTGCTGGCCGTCGTTGTCGGTCTGGCAAGCTCCGCGGGTCCGGCTTTGGGCGCCGCCCGCCGCGGCATCCTCGAGTGTCTCCGCCTCTCGGATTAAACGGACACGGCCATGGCGATTCCTCTTTCTTACAACCTCCGCAACCTGGCGGTCCGCCGCATCACGACGACCATGACCGCGCTCGGCACCGCCCTCAGCGTCGCCGTCCTCGTCGCCGTCCTCGCGCTCGTCCAGGGCCTTCGCACGTCCTTCGTGATCGCTGGCAACCCGAACGACCTTCTCGTCATGCGCAAGGGTTCCACCTCCGAACTGGTCAGCGTCATCACCCGGAGCAATTTTCAGGACATCAAGGATTTCGACGGCATCGCCCACGACGCCTCCGGCCAGCCCCTGGCCTCGCTCGAAATGGTCACGGTCATCAACCTCGAAAACGGCCCCGGAGGCCGCGACATGAACGTCAATCTTCGAGGCATCACGCCCATAGGCATCGCCATGCGCAGCACCGTCCACCTGCGCGAAGGCCGCTTCTTCCAGCCCGGCAAGCGCGAAGTCGTCGTAGGCGCCTCCATCGCGGATCGCTTCCCCTCCGCCCGCGTCGGCAGTGTGCTGCACTTCGGCCGGGGCCATCGCGACTGGACCGTCGTCGGCATCCTCGACGGCGGACGCTCCGTCTTCAATGGCGAAGTTTGGGGCGACCTCAATCAGATCAGCGAAGCCTACGACCGCTCCCAGTACCTCAGTTCCGCCGTCCTCCGCGTCCAGCCCGGCCGCATCCTGGACGTAAAGCAGCGCCTCGAACACGACCGCCGCTTCAACGTCATCGCCCAGCCCGAGCAGAAATATTACGAGGACCAGATGGTCAACGCCGCGCCCATCCAGTTCATGGGAACCTTTGTGGCCCTCATCATGGCCATCGGCAGTTCCTTCGCCGCAATGAACACCATGTACGCCGCCGTCGCCCGCCGCTCGGCCGAAATCGGGACTCTGCGCGTACTCGGCTTCTCCCGCCGCTCCATCCTGCTCAGCTTCGTCGTCGAGTCCGTCTGCCTCTCGCTGCTCGGCGGCATTGCCGGCTGCCTGCTCACCCTCCCGCTCAACTACATCAACACCGACATTGGCAGCTTCACCACGTGGAGCCACTTCACCTTCAACTTCAATGTGAACCCCGCCGTCATGCTCGCAGGGCTTCTGTTCGCCACCATCATCGGCGCCCTCGGCGGCTTTCTGCCAGCGCGCAACGCCGCCAACCGCCAGATCGTCGCCGCCCTACGCGCCCGTTAACGGACCGCTCGAAGACGAGGGGTGTCTCAAGCGAATCGCCGCCGCCGAGGCCAAGCACGGCACGATCCGCCGCATGGTCCGTGAAATTCCGGACGGCGGATTCCGCCGCGCGGCCGAACCCGTGGCTTCGTCCGGAGCCAGACAGCGTCAATGCCGCTTGAGGCAGCGGTTCGCCTGCCAGAGTGGAAAGCGTCGTCACCGTAAACTTCACGCTGCAGCCGTAACCCGCTCCTATTGCGCGGCCTGGAACTTTGTCCACGGATACGAGTCCAGGTCGCGGAGAATGTCCTTCTCCCAGTCGAACTCGGGATGTTTCTTCAACTGCGACGCGGCCTTGAAGTTAAGCCCGCAGGAATGGCCCATGGCGGCGAGAAGTTCCATCTTCGCCGCCATCGCCGCGTCGGTGGCCTTGTTTTGCACTGTGCCTGCAATGCCGTAAGGCGGCTGCCAGGGTTGCGAACCGCGGGGACTCAAGTCGATGTGGCCGCACAAGGTACGCTCGTCGGGCGAGTTCGCCCGCTGGGCGTAGGTGTCGTAGTGATCGGCGAGGAATTTCTCGGCCATCTTCACGTCGATCTTGCCTTTGTGCTCCGTCATGAGTTCATCCCAGCGTTTGTGCCGCGCGTTCGCGCTGATGCTCATATCGTGAACCGGGAACGCCGGAGCCTCGTCGTGGATGAGCGCCGGGTCGATGGGAAAATTCGAACCCACGAAATATCCGTCCTTGGTCCGCGCCAGAGTCACGTGCTTCAGCCCAAGCTCGAGCCGCGCGATCTCGTTATTCTTGCTGTCGGCCACCAGCCACGTGTTCGCGTAGCCCCCATTGTCGCCGTCCTTCATGATCCGGGCAAAGTCGTCGATCGAAGAACTGTACTGCATCGCCTTCCGCGCCCGCACAAACTCCGGCACGCCGTTGGGGTCGAACGCATCGAAGTACCCGATGGTCGTCTCCGTGATGACGATCCCCGCGCTATTCTCGCCGAAATCGTCGCCGCTGTGGATCAAGCCCGGCATGCCGTCCATCAGAATCCGGTGGCCGGACTTCGGCGCGATATCGAAAATGACGTTCCAGTGCGAGCCTTCTTTATACTCGGTCCAATTGTTGTGCGCGATAACGATCCGCCCGTCCTTTGTGTAGCTGCCGGTTGCCACAAACGCGCTGCAGTGCTCCGCCGGCAGGCGTGGCGCGGCGGAGGCCACTTTGTGCGCCCGGTCGTACCAGTTCGTGTAATACGGGCTCATCTCCAGCCATGCGTTATACGCCACCAGGTCCCACAAGTCCATCTCCGTGCCCCGCGCACGCAAGCCTTCGACAATCCCCTTCAACTCCGCCCGGTATTCGTCGTCGACATGCGGCCACAAGACGTGCTGGGCCGCATCGCGGAAGAACGCCCAGTCTTTTTTGCCGTCGTGCGTCAGACCTGCCTTCACGACCCGGAAGGCGTCCTGAATCTCCGGCGCCAGCAGATAGCCATGCTGAAATCCGATGGTCGAGGGATCGCCTTCCAGATGCACGAAAATCCAGTCGTTCTGCGGTTCGCGGCGAAATGAGTTATGCAGGCGAGGGTCGGCTTGCGTCTGGCGAGCCGCGGGCGCCCCTGCCCAGGCGGACGCCGATAGACAGAGAACGAGAAGGCACCGGATCCTCATAATTTCCCGAGAATAGCAGCTTTGTTTCCGGGGCAGGGGATTGCGGCCGGGTCCGCGGAGTGGGCATGCTGTGTGCATGATCCGTTGGTTCACTCTGGCCGGCCTCCTCCTCGGCGGCGCCGTGGCCGCTCCCTTCACCGGCGAGAGACTTCCGCACCTTCCGGGTGAGTATTTAACGGGCCAAAAAGCCGACCTGCCCGAAGATCTGAAGGGCCATGTGGCGCTGCTGGTGGTTGCCTTCACCGACGGCGCCTTGACGGCCGCCCGCAAATGGAGGAGTGCCTTCGATGTAAAGACGGCGGGCCAGTCAGGGGTCGAATCGCTTGAGGTATTCCTGCTCAAACCGCAAAGCCGGGTCGCCCGAGCCTTGATCGTTGCGAAACTGCGCCATGCGATGACCCGCGAGGAGGAGCGCCGCGCCATTGTCGCCTTCGCGGCCGAAGACGGCTGGAGACAGCGCGCCGGCTACTCGGCGGAAAGCGCGGCCTACGCAGTTCTGCTCGACGCCGCGGGGACCGTGCGCGGGGTCTACTACGCCACGGGACCCGATGAACGCGCGGCACAAGCGGCCAAGGCGGCGGAGGCCGCGCGAGCCCTTCGCGATCCCGCAAAAAAGCCCGCGCACAGGCTGTAAAAGCCGCCCCGTTCCTGGGATGATGAAAGCAGTGCGCCGCGAGACGCTGCTCGATTTCTTCGACGACTTCGCGGCGAGTCCCGCCGAGTTTCTGATTCACGACGACGGCTTACGGACCCGCCGCTTTACCTACGCCTCCGTGTCCACGCTGGCTCGCGCCTTCTCCGCCCGTCTCCATCGCGCCGGCATCGCCGCGGGCGACAAGGTAATCTTCTACAGCGAAAACCGCCCCGAGTGGCTCATCGCCCTTTGGGGCTGCCTCCTGGCCGGCGTGGTCGCCGTCCCGATCGATTTCCGCTCGCCGCTCGACTTTCTCAACCGTGTCCGAATCAAGGTGAACGCGAAGCTCATCCTCTCAGGCGACGACGTGCCGCAGCCCGCCCCGGGACCCGCCGCCGTCTGGCGTATGGAAGAAGTCGCCGAAGCCGCGCCGGAGGCGGAAGTCCGCGCCCCGTGCGAAGCCGGTACGCTTGCCGAAATCATCTTCACCTCCGGCGCCACAGCCGAGCCCAAGGGCGTGCTCATCAAGCACCGCAACGTGCTCGCCAACATCGTCCCCGTCGAACGGGAAGTGCGCAAGTACCGGCACTGGGCGCGTCCCTTCTCCCCCATTCGCTTCCTCAACCTTCTCCCGCTCAGCCACATGTTCGGCCAGGCCATGGCGACCTTCATCCCGCCTATGCTGCCAGGCACGGTCATCTTCCTCCGCGGCAACGACCCGCGCGAAATCATCCGCCAGATCCACTCGCGCCGGATCTCTGTCGTGGTCTCCGTGCCCAAGATCCTCGACGTCCTCCGCGAATACCTCATCCAGCTATATCCCGATCTCGCCGTCCCTGAGCCCGAAGGCACAAAACTCCATTGGACCGCCCGCTGGTGGCGCTACCGCAAGGTGCACGGCCTGTTCGGATTCAAGTTCTGGAGCTTCATCGCCGGCGCCGCTCCGCTCGATCCCGCTCTGGAAGCCTTCTGGACCCGCCTCGGCTTCCTCGTGATTCAAGGCTATGGCCTCACTGAAACCGCGCCGATCGTCACCCTCAACCATCCCTTCCACGCCCGCCACGGCACTGTCGGCTCGCCGATCGGCGGCGTCAAGGTAAAGATCGCCGAAGACGGCGAAGTGCTCGTCCGCGGCGACAACGTCACCGAGGGTTACTACGAAGCGCCCGAAGAGTCCACCCGCGCCTTCGAGGATGGCTGGTTCCATACCGGCGACATCGGCGAACTCGCCCCCGACGGCAGCCTGCGCATCCTTGGCCGCAAGAAGGAAATGATCGTCACGCCGGAGGGCTTGAACGTCTTCCCCGAAGACGTCGAAGCGGCCCTCAAACAGGTGCCTGGTGTCGTCGACGCCGCCGTCACCGGCACGGACCGCGTCCACGCCTCGCTCATTCTCGGCCCCGGCGCGGTGCTCGATGATGTCGTGCAGGCCGCGAACGCTCACCTCGCCGATCACCAGAAAATCCGCGAGGCCTCCATCTGGCCCTACGAGGAGTTTCCTCGCACGGAAGGCACGGGAAAACTCAAACGTGGCGAGATCGCCCGCGGCGTGGCTCCGCGCAAAACCGAGGAGCGCTTCGACCGCTCGGTGCGCCTCGATACGCTCACATCCCTCGAACGCGTCGAACTAATGGTCGCGCTCAACGTCGACGAGCGCGCTCTCGAAACCGCCGCCACCATCGGCGATCTGGAATCCCATGCTGCGCCCACCCCCATCGAGCCTCCGTTTGCCTTCCCCGCCTGGAACCGCGGCTTCGGCCCGCGCCTCCTCCGCCGCCTCACTCTGCCGCTTTTTCTCCTCCCGCTGACTCGCATCTTCGCCTGGGTGCGCGCCGAGGGCCGCGAGAACCTCAAAGGACTCCAGCCTCCGGTGATCTTCGCGCCGAATCATCAGACGCACATGGACGTCCCGGTGATTCTCGCCGCTCTCCCCGCCCTCTGGCGTTACCGGGTCGCGCCCGCCATGGCCAAGGAATTCTTCGACGCCCACTTCCACCCCGAGCGTTACTCCTGGCGCAAGCGCTTCACCAACGGCTTGAATTACTACCTCGCCGCGCTCTGCTTCCAGGCATTCCCCATTCCCCAGCGCGAGGCGGGAACGCTCGAAACCATGCGCGAAATGGGCGCTATGACCGGCGAAGGCGTCTGCGTGCTCGTCTTCCCCGAAGGGAAGATGACCGAGGAGGGCGAAATCAATCCCTTCCGTCCCGGCGTGGGAATGCTCGCCGCGCGACTGAAAATCCCGGTCGTGCCGGTCCGCATCGAGGGCCTCATTAACGTGCTTCCGCGCGGTGCGAAGATGGCGCGTTTCGGGCGCGTCCGCGTGTGCTTCGGTCCGCCGCTGCTGCTCAACGGAACCGACTACGCCGCCCTCGCTGCCCGCGTCGAGGAAGCCGTCCGCGCGCTGTAGTCACTTTCTCTTCAGGTCGAGCGACGCCGAGTTCATGCAATAGCGAAGGCCGGTCGGCCGGGGACCGTCGGGAAACACGTGCCCCAGGTGCGCGTCGCATCGCGCGCATAGCACCTCCGTGCGACTCATGCCGTGAGTGGTGTCCCGCACCATCCGCAGACCGTCCTCGGAAAGCGGCTGCCAGAAGCTCGGCCACCCGGAGCCCGACTCAAACTTTGTCTCCGAGCTGAACAACGGCGCGCCGCAGCACACGCACATGTATGTCCCTTCTCCGTGCTCCTCGGCGTACTTGCCGGTAAACGGAGGCTCAGTTCCCTTCTGCCGTGTGACGTAATACTGCTCGGGTGTCAGTTGCTTCTTCCACTCCTGATCCGGTTTGACGATCTTCTCCATCGATTCTCCTGCCAATCATTGTCCCGCGAAACGTCTACTGTGACGGCGGTGCAGCCAGCAGCAGCGATACCGGAGTGTTCGCCGCCCCACTCAGCGTCACGCTCGCCGCGAAGGCGCGGCAATCGTCGAGCCTCTCCGGGTCGTAGATGTCGCATGGCGGCTCTCCGGCCCAGGCCAGCAGCAGATAGCGTCCCGGCGCGATGCCCGTCAGGTGAAAATTGCCGTACTCGTCCGAGTACGATTCCTGGTAGTCCTGATATCGCCCAGCCGGCGGATCAGGAATCAGATCCACGTTCACTCCCGGCGCCACCGTACGGTCCGCGTTCATCACCGCCCCGATCGCCTCAGCGCCCTGACTTGACAGCACAATCTGCATCGGCGCCGGCGTCGCCCCGGGCGGAGCCGAAACGCCGTTCTGCAGCAGATCCGTCCCCGCCGCCGTCACGGATTTCACGTACGTCCCATCTCGCAGTCCCTTCACGTAAACGTCGTACACCGCCTCGGGCATGAAATCCAGCGAGAACTCGCCATCCTCGCGCACCTGCGCCTCCACGGGTTGTGCCGTCTCGTCACGCGGATCGAGTTCAATCCGCAGATTGTCGAGCCGCGCACCGGGATCCTCGAGAACCGAGACCCGGCCAAACCACTTTTGCGCCGGCACAACCAGCATTTCGATATTCGCGATCGGATCCTCGCCCACCGTGATCAGGCGCCGCGCCAGCAGACGCTTGCCGTCCTCGCTATCCTCCGCAACCAGGTAATACGAGCCCGGCGCCACGCCGGAAATATGAAACTCCCCGTTCTTGCCGGTCTCGATGTTCGCCGGCACGGCAATTGCCGCCGTATTGTCGGCGCCCGTCCGGCGCAGCGTGAGGCTCGGGTTCGTTACCCCCACTCCGCTCAGTCCGCTCCTCACCCGGCCCCCGATCCGCACGGTTCGCGCCGTCGTGAGAAAAATATCCACCCCCGTTGCGTCCTCGCCGTAGCCAAGCTGAATCGGTACCGCTTCAACCAACCGCTGCGCATCCGGATAAAACGTCACCGCGTAGTCTTCATCCGGCAGGGGGCGCCCTTGCGCGTCCCTCCGCGGCTCCTGCTTGGCTCCCTGCACCAGCACCGGCTTCTGCCACGCCGCCGACACCACGTACGAGCCTGGCTCCAGCCCGTGCATCCGATATTCACCCCGGTCGTCAGTCGTTGCCCGGCCCGCAATCGCGTATACATGCCGCCCCCGCCACCAGGTGTCCCGGAACAGAGTCACTTCGGCGCCCACAGCCGGCTCTGCGTCGGTGAACGCGATGCGCCCTGACATCACGCCCCAAGGGTAGAGCTTGAACGCCAGGCCGTTTATATCCCTCCCGCTGTGCACCGTGAAAATCGGCGGGAACCGGTAGTCTCCATACCAACCCGCTGTCGCGTTCAGGTAGCCGTCGCGCGCCACCTCGATCGAGTACCGGCCCGGCGCCACCCCCGGGAAGGAAAACCGCCCCTGTGCATCCGTCGTGTCACTGTAAGCGCTCAAGCCGGAATCTTCCGGTTTCAATACCACCGATGCTCGCGACAGTGGTTTTCCGTCGCGCATGCTTGATACCGAACCCGAAATATCGGCCGGTTGCACCGATTCATTCGCCGCCGTTGAAGCAGAATTCGCCGTCCCGGGCTCCTGCCCGTTTAGCACTCCTAGAACCGCGAGTGCAACGATCGGAATTGTTTTTTGCCCGTCGCAGAACCTGAGCTGCATGAAAGTAATGGCGCTGAAAATATGAGACGTCGCGGCACGTATTTTCGTTGACTAGTAGAGAAATGCACTTGACCCGGCCCGGTGGTTGGGGGTATAAATCGGAAGCCCCTTTTGTTAAAGGGGCGGCTAGCTCCGTTCTACGGGATAGGAGCGCCGGAGGCGGATACGGAATGTCGACTGTGATGCCAGTGGGAACGGGGTTGGAAGACAGAACCGAAGCAAGGGCGGGGGGATGCAACTGGAATGCGGCGGAGACGCTGGTCAATGAACTCGTTCATGATTTGCGCCAGCCGCTGAGTGAGATTGAATCCATCGCGTACTACCTGGAAATGGCGGGCGCGAACGGGCCGGTCCGGTCCCGGGAAATGCTCGGAAAGATTCAAGTTCTCGTGGCCGAGGCCGATCGGCTGCTTACCCGGGCTGTGCGCGACGCCAAACGGGCCGCGCATCCGGAAGCGGCTTGATCCAACGAATTCTGCAGGCGGCCTAAGATCGCGCGCGGCATTGGATCTTCAGATGCCCGTGACGTCCCGCGACTGCGTTATACTGGAGGCAAGCGTAAACACACAAGGTGGGCGAAAGCCCACTTTTTTATTTGGAATGAAGGCGATGGACCATGCCGAATGAGACCCGGGAGGCGATAACGGCCCGCGTGACGGAAATTGCCACGCGCGCGGCCGCGCCCGAGGGCATTGAGATCGTGGAGACCCAGTTGCTCGGTTCGGGCAGCCAGCGAGTACTTCGCATTTTCATCGACAAGCCCGCTGGGGTCACCCACGCCGACTGCGAATACATGTCCCTGCAGGTCGGTACGGTGCTGGATATGGAGGACGTCATCCCGGGCGGGCGGTACACGCTGGAAGTGAGTTCTCCGGGGTTGGAGCGCCCCTTGAAAAGTGCCGCCGACTTCACTCGCTTTGCGGGACAGAAGGCAAAAATCGTCCTCCGCCAGCCGGTCGAGGGCAAAACAGTCTGGACCGGAACCATCGGCGGCTGCAGCGAAGGCCGCATCACTGTCGACGAGGGAACAGGCAAAACGGCCACGCTCCCGCTCGACCAGGTGCGGAAAGCCAACCTGAAGTTCGACTGGTAAATCGCAAACAACAGGCCAAGCATCGGAGTTTTCATCCAACGTGGGAACTATCTTTCAATCCATCGAAATCCTGAGTAAGGAAAAGGGAATCGACCCGCAGATCGTCATCGACGCGGTCAAGGACGCCATGATCGTCGCCGCGCGGAAACACTTCCGCACCACCGAAGATCTTGTCGTCGAGATCAACGACGCAACTAGTGCGTTCGAAATCTTCGCCGTCAAGCGCGTGGTCGAACAAGTCCAGGACCCCGTCAATGAGCTGACGCTCGATCAGGCGCGAAAGATCGATCCTTCGGCAGAAATCGGCGCCGAGATCCGGGTCCTGAAGCCGACCGAAGGCCTGGGCCGCATCTCGGCGCAGACCGCCAAGCAAGTCATCCTGCAGAAGGTCCGCGAGGCCGAACGCGAAACCATCTTCTCCGAATACTCGGGCCGCACCGGCGAGCTGGTCAACTGTGTCATCAAGCGCGTAGAAGGCCCGGATCTCATCGCCGACCTCGGCAAGACTGAAGCGCGTCTGCCGAAGAAGGAGCAGAGCAAGCTGGAAAGCTTCAGCGCCGGCGACCGCGTCCGCTGCGTCATCAAGGCCGTCGACAAGACCGGCAAGAACGCCGGCGTCATCGTCTCGCGCGCCGCGCCGGAACTCGTCATGCGCCTGTTCGAGCAGGAAGTTCCGGAAATCTACGACAACACTGTCGTCATCAAGGGCTGCGCCCGCGAAGCAGGCGAACGTACTAAAATCGCCGTCCTCAGCCGCGACCGTGATGTCGACTGTGTCGGCGCCTGCGTCGGCATGAAGGGCATGCGCGTGCAGTCCATCATCCGCGAACTCCGCGGCGAAAAGATCGATATCATCGAATACTCGGAAGATCCGGTGCAGTTCGCCACCAAAGCGCTGAGTCCGGCAAAGATCTCGCGCGTCGCGATTCTCAACGCTACCGAAAAGCACATGGAAGTCATCGTCGACGACAGCCAACTCTCACTCGCCATCGGCAAGAAAGGCCAGAACGTCCGTCTGGCCGCCAAACTCATCGGCTGGAAGATCGACATCAAGAGCGAGGAAGAAAAGCGCCAGGAAGTCGAGTCGCAAATGGCGGCGCTCGTTGTACCAGGCGCCCCTGTCTCCGCGCTCGTCGAACATGGCTTGAGCGAAGACATCTCCGGCAAACTCGTCGCGGCCGGCATCGGCACGGTGGAAAAGCTCGGCTCCATGACGCCCGAGGATCTCGAAGCGATTCCCGAGATCGACCCGGAAACCGTGAGCGAGATCCAGACCGCCGTGAACCGCTATTACCGGCAGTTTGAAACCGAAGCTCAGGCCGAGGACGCCCTCGCCGCCCAGGAAGCCGTGCCGCTCGAAGAAGAGTCCGTGCCGGCCGGCGAGACCGTGGCGGTCACGGAAGGCCCCGGAGAGGCGGAAAAACCGGGATCTGATACGATGGAAATTCCGGAGGGCGGGCACGGCAACGGCTGAACTGCGCCTTACGAGGAGACTTTGCTTCCCCTGATGATGAAGAAGATCCGAATCAACGAGCTCGCCAGAGAGCTTGAGGTCAAGCCTCAGCGCGTTCTTGACCTGCTGCCGGAATTCGGGGTTACCGAAAAGAAAACGCACTCGAGCTCTGTTGACGAGGATGTGGCGGAGAAGATCCGCCGCGTGTTGACTGGCGAAGGTGGCGCGGAGCCCTACGAACCGGAACCCGTGCACCCGCTCGAGCCGATCGAGGAACCGGAACCGAAGCCCGCATTGGCGCCGTCCGTGCCGGTGGCCATCGAGGAGGCGTCGGCGCCGCCGGTGCCTGCGATAACCGTCGCTGCCGAGCCTTCGGTGCCCGTGCCACCGGCTCCTCCCGTCGTTCCTCCTGCGGCGCCGGCGCCGGAAGTCCCCGTGGAAAAGGCTCCCACCGTCGTGGCTCCCGCGCCGCCAACGGCTTCGGCGCCCCCTTCAGCGGAGATTTCCGCACCGGCCAAGCCGGTGGCAGCGCCCCTTCGTCCGCCATTGTTGGCGGGCGGCTTGCGCCCCGCCGCACCTCCGGTGATGCCGGCGCAGCCGCGTACCACCATTCCGGCACGCCCCACGCCACCCCCTGCTTCCCCGCGCCCCGGCCAGATTCTTTCCGGCCCCCGGCAACCTCTGCCGGGTGGAGCGCCTCCGGCTCAGCCTGCGCCCGCAGCGAAGGCTGAACCTGTGGCGCGGCCGGGAACTCCGGTCGCCGCCGCGCCCGGAGCGCCGCGTTCCTTACAAACATTGGTAAAACCCGGCCCGGCCGGCCCCGGCCGTCTCGTCCCTCGCGGTACGCCGTCGCCGGCAGCCCCCGCCGCGGCGCCCAGCCAGCCTCAGCGGCCCCCGGCTCGCACGGGCCTCGTTGGTCAGCCGGCCCAGCGGCCGACCGTCCAGCCAAATCCAGAGTTGGCTGCGCGGCTGCGCGGGGCTACCCCCGCGATGCCGCGTCCCGGCCAGCCCGCCGCCCGTCCCGGCAGCCCGGTGCCTGGCCGGCCCATCTACGAAGGCCCGGTGCGCCCCGGCCAGCCGCTCGTGCGGCAAGGCCCCGGGATGCCCAGTGGCCCCTCCGCGCGTGGCCGTCAGCGCCCGCTGCATCCGACCACGCCGGGCCGCATCGAACCCGCTGTCCCGCTTCCAACCGAACAGCAACGCCGGCACCAGGGCAAGCCCGTCGCTCGCGGAGGCGTGCGCCATCGCGACCAGGACGCCGAGGAGCGTTCGCTCCGCATGCCAACCCGGCGCGACCAGCCGGTCGAGCCGCCACCCATAGATCGCGAGATCACCATCGCCGAAGGCATTACCGTCAAGGAACTTTCCGAAAAACTCGGCGTCAAGGCGAATCTCGTCATCAAGAAACTGGTCGAGAAGAAGATCTTCGCCACCATCAACCAAACCCTCGATGTAAAGCTCGCTGAGGAACTGGCGCGCGAATTCGGCGCCTCCACCAACAAGCTGAGCTACGAAGAGGAGACCACGCAGGGGATCGAACTCGCCGAAGAGTCGGCGGACCTGCTCAAGCGGCCGCCCGTGGTCACCATCATGGGTCACGTCGACCACGGCAAGACGTCCCTGCTCGATGCCATCCGCCTCACCAACGTCGCCGAGCGCGAAGCCGGCGGCATCACCCAGCACATCGGCGCCTACCACGTCGAAAAGAACGGCCAAATAATCGTCTTTATCGACACGCCCGGCCACGAAGCATTCACCCGGATGCGGGCGCGCGGCGCCAAGGTGACCGATATCGTCGTGCTCGTTGTCGCGGCCGACGATGGCGTCATGCCACAGACGCTCGAAGCCATCGACCACGCCCGGGCGGCTAAGGTGCCGATCATCGTTGCCATCAACAAGATCGACAAACCAGAAGCCCAGCCTGAGCGGATTAAGCAGCAACTTGCGGATCGCGGCCTTCTCGCTGAGGATTGGGGCGGTGACACCGTCATGGTGCCGGTCTCGGCCAAGGCAAAGCAGAATCTCGACTTGCTGCTTGAGATGATCCTGCTCGTCGCCGACATGAACGATCTCAAGGCCAATCCCGACCGTCCGGCCACCGGCGCGGTTCTCGAAGCCAAACTCGACCGAGGCCGTGGCCCCGTGGCGACCGTGCTCGTCCGCAACGGCACGCTCAAGGTCGGCGATTACTTCATTTGCGGCTCCGTCTTCAGCAAGGTTCGCGCTCTGTTTGACGACCGCGGCGGCCCGGTGCGCGATGTCGGCCCATCCATCCCCGTCGAAGTGCTCGGCCTGGACTCGCTTCCAGAGGTCGGCGACTCGTTCCAGGTCGTCACCGATACCGCCAAGGCCAAGCAGATCGTCCTCTACCGCGAAAGCCAGGCCCGCGACCAGGCGATGAGCCGCGGCGCGCGCCTCACGCTCGAACAGTTGCACGACCAGCTTCGCGAAGGCGAAGTCAAGGAACTCAATATTATCCTGAAGACCGACGTCGGTGGCACCGCCGAAGTGCTCTCCGAGATGATGCAGAAGCTATCCAACGATCAGGTCCGCATCCGCGTTCTCCATGCCGGAGTCGGCGCCATCAACGAAAACGATGTGCTGCTCGCCTCGGCCTCGAACGCGATCGTCGTCGGCTTTAACGTCCGGCCCGAGAAAAACGCCCAGTCAGTCGCCGAGCAGGAAAAGGTCGACATCCGCCTGCACACCATCATTTACGAGCTGACCGACGAGTTGAAGCGCGCCATGACAGGCATGCTCGAACCGGTCTTCCGCGAACAGTATAAGGGACGCGCCGAAGTGCGGCAGGTGTTCCGCATCACGAAGGTCGGCAACGTCGCCGGTTGCATGGTGCTCGACGGCATCATCACGCGCGACAGTGAAGTCCGCCTGCTGCGCGACAACATCGTGGTTCACACCGGAAAGGTCGATTCGCTGCGGCGCTTCAAGAACGACGCCAGCGAGGTCAAAGCGGGATTCGAGTGCGGCATCACGCTGCGTAATTACGCGGACCTGAAGCCCGGGGACGTCATCGAGGCCTTCGTCACTGAGCGTGTGGCGCCGGAACTGACGGCATCTTAGGCGCCCGGCGCGCCGCGGGGAAGGAGCGCGATGCCGAGTATCGGCGTGTTGACCTTGGAGTTGCGGCTTCCGGAGTCCCACTCGTTGAAGGACAAACGGCACACCGTGCGTGGGTTGAAGGACCGCCTCCGCGCCCGATTCAACGTCGCCGTAGCAGAGATCGCCTACCAGGACACCTGGCAGAGAGCGCTCGTCTCTGCGGTCACCGTTTCAAGCGACCACGACCGGGCGGCGGAAGTGCTGGAACGAGTCGAACGCGACGCGGCTGCTTTCCTGGGCGGTAGCCTCGTAGACACCACCCTCGAGTGGCTCGAATAGCGGCAAGAGCTTCAGGAGTAGTCAATGGATACACATAGAACCGAGCGGGTCGCCGAAGCCTTACGGGAAGAAATCAGCGAACTCATAGCCTACGAGATGTCGGACCCTCGTGTGTCCTCCGCCGTGGTCACCCAAGTCCACGTCTCCCCGGACCTCAAACACGCCCAGATCCAGGTCGGCTTCGCCAACGACGCCGAAATCGAACCCGGCATGGCGGCACTCGATGGCGCCCGCGGCTACCTCCGGCGCGAAGTCGCCCACCGCCTCGAACTCTACCGTGTACCCGAATTGCACTTCGAACCCGCCATCGCCTCCCAGCCTGGCAGCCGGATGGACCACTTACTGAAGCGAATCCGGCGCGGGCGCCCGCGGAGTGATGGCGAATGAGCCCGGCTCCGCGAAAAAAAATAAGGAAAATGAAACACATTGTGGTAACTTTGTTGTTTACCGCCCTGTGTTTTCTGGCGCTTCCGCTGCAGGCTGGCTCCACTGCCGCACCTCAGCTTCGCGCCGAAGGCAGCGTGGACGCCATGGGCGGTGCGTTCACAATTGCCGCCTATGGAACCGATCGTGCAAAACTCGAAACCGCGATCGCGCAGGCGCTCGAGGAGGCCCGCAGGCTGAATCAGTTGCTCTCCAACTACGTTCCCGATAGCGAGTGGAGCCGCGTCAACCGTCTCGCCGGACGACAGCCGGTGACGGTCTCACCCGAACTGTTTCAACTCCTTCAGGACTGCGTCTCCTATAGCCGCCAAAGCGAAGGAACCTTCGACATTACTGTTGGCCCGCTCATGAAGGTCTGGGGATTCTACAAGGGCTCCGGCCACCTGCCGCATCGCGCCGAAGTCGAGGCTGCTCTTGAGGATGTGGGCTGGCGCAACATCGAGCTGGACTCACGGAACCACACCGTCCGCTTCGCCAGGCCCGGGGTCAACATCGACCCGGGTGGAATTGGGAAAGGTTACGCAGTCGACCGCATGGCGGACATCTTGAAACAGGACGGCGTCAAATCCGCGCTCGTCTCTGGCGCTTCGAGCAGCATCTACGCCATCGGTGCCCCCCCAGGCGAGCAGGGCTGGAAAATCGGTATCAAAAACCCTCGGGATACCTCCAAAACCGCCGCCACCGTCTGGCTCAAGGACCAGTCCCTCTCCACCTCGGGCAACTACGAAAAATTCTTCTACGCCGACGGGAAGATGTGGAGCCACATCATGGACCCCCGCACGGGCTACCCCTCCATGGGCACACTTTCGGTATCCATCATCTCCCCACGGACTATCGACAGCGAAGCCTGGGCCAAGCCGTACTACATCCTGGGCCGGGACTGGACCGCGAAGCACAAAAACAAGGAGTTTCGCGTCTTCTACTGCGAGGACAAACTGGACACGCCATGCGCATGGCTACAATGACGAGCCGTTTTCTCGATGCCTGCCGTCGCCGGCCGACTGACGTTCGGCCGGTTTGGTTTATGCGGCAAGCCGGACGATATCTGAAGCAGTACCGCGAGGTCCGCGCCCACGCGGGTATCCTCGAGATCTGCAAACGCCCCGACCTGGCCGCCGCCGTTACGCTGCAACCGGTCGAAATCCTCGACGTCGATGCCGCCATCATCTTCGCCGACCTCCTCCTGCCTGTCGAACCAATGGGCCTGAAACTTCGCTACGTCGAAGGCCGCGGCCCCCTCATCTCGAACCCCGTCCGCACCTCCGACGACATCGACGCGCTTTCGATCTCCAATACCGACGACCTCGGCTACGTAAACGAAGCCATCCAGATGGTCGCCCGTGCCCTCGCCGGCCGCGTCCCGGTTATCGGCTTCGTCG
Source organism: Bryobacterales bacterium (assembly GCA_027459465.1). Classification (GTDB taxonomy): domain Bacteria; phylum Acidobacteriota; class Terriglobia; order Bryobacterales; family Bryobacteraceae; genus JAJYKC01. Next base: position 17,642 of record DAIDIH010000159.1, read on the forward strand.
GCGCCCCATTCACCCTCGCCAGCTACATGATCGAAGGGGGCGCTTCCCGCGACTTCCTCAAAACAAAGCAGATGATGTACCGCGACGAGACTCTCTGGCGCCGCCTCATGGGCAAACTCGTCGACGTGCTCGGACCGTTCGCCATCTCACAGATCGCCGGCGGCGCCCGAGCCATCCAGGTCTTCGATAGCTGGGCCGGCTGCCTGGGCCCGGACGACTACGTCCGTTACGTCGCCCCCTACTCTCGCGCCCTCATCGAACGCATCCGCTCGGCCGGTGTCCCGGTGATTCACTTCGGCACTGGCGTCGCCGGCTTCTTTCGCGAACTCCACGCGGCCGGTGGCGACGTCATGGGCGTTGATTGGCGCGTCAACATCGACCTCGCCTGGATGGACATCAGCTACCGCTCCGCCGTGCAGGGCAACCTCGACCCCGCCTCGCTCTTCGCCCCGCTGCCGGAATTGAAATCCAAGGTCCACGAGTTGCTCAAGCGTACAGGCACGCGTCCCGGCCACATCTTCAACACGGGCCACGGCATCCTCCCCGGTACACCGGTCGAAAACGTCAAGGCCGTCGTCCAGATGGTGCGCGAGTTCCGGCCGTAGGTCTTCCTCGGATGCGGGTTGCCATTGCCGGGGCCGGAATCACGGGACTCGCCGCCGCTTACTACCTGCGGCAGGCGGGCGCCGATGTGGTTCTCGTCGAAAAGGAGCCTCGTCTAGGCGGTGTCGTTCGGACCTCCCGCGTCAAGGGCTGCATCATTGAGTGCGGCCCCGATAGCTTTCTCGCCGCCAAGCCCGCCGCCCTCGAACTCATCCGCGAACTCGGCCTGGAGTCCGACGTCATCGGCTCCAACGACCACGGCCGCGTCACTTACATCCTCAAGCGTGGCCGTCTTCTACCCCTTCCCGAAGGCCTCATGATGGTCGCGCCCTCGCGCGTCCGTCCCATGCTCTCCACCCGCCTCATCGGCTGGCGCACAAAAGTCGGCATGGCGGCCGAATACTTCCACCGCCCCCCGAGAGCGCCCGGCGATCGCTCCGTCAGCCAGTTCCTCGGTGGCCACTATGGGCAGGAAATGGTCGACTACCTCGGCGAGCCGCTTCTGGCGGGCGTCTACGGCGGCGATCCGGAAAAGCTCAGCGCCACGGCGGTCCTGGGCCGCTTCCTTGAAATGGAGCAACGCTACGGCAGCCTCACCCGCGGCGCGCTCGCGGCGCGGCAAAAGGCCCGCGGGGCCGGCGGACCGCTCTTCCGAACCCTCCGCCAAGGTCTCGGCTCGCTCATCGAAGCCATCGAAGGGCGCATCTTGGGCCAGGTCCCGCTTGTGCGTGGCGAGGTGGAGACTGCCGCGCAGGTTGACGGCGCCTGGCGTCTCCGTGTCAACGGATCATGGCTCGATGCTGACGGCTTAATCGTCGCTTGCCCCGCCTGGGCCGCCTCGAACATCCTCCAACAATTGAGCCCGAAACTCGCGTCCCTCCTCGATACCATCCCCTACCACGACGCCATGACCGTGTCCCTCGGCTACCGCCGCGCGGATTGCGCCCACCTTCCCCCTGGCTTCGGCTTCCTCGTCCCCAAGCGCGAGCGGGACCGCCTGCTCGCCTGCACTTTCGTCCACAACAAATTCTCCGGCCGCACGCCAGACGACCTCGCCCTCCTTCGGTGCTTCTACGGCGCCGATCTCATGGCCGAATCCGACGAAACCATCATCCGCCACACCCGCGAAGAAATCGACCGAATTCTCAACCACCGCGCCGAACCCCTCTTTGCCGAAGTCTCGCGCTGGCCTCGCGCGATGGCCCAGTACACCGTGGGTCACCTCGGCCGCCTCGCTGAAATCGATCGGCTCGCCACCCAATTCCCGGGGCTTCGCCTCGCCGGCAACGCATACCGCGGCATCGGCCTGCCCGACTGTATCGCCAGCGCTCGCGAAGCGGCTCGGACGCTCACCGCCGCAGCCGCACCCGCAACCCCTCCGGCCTAATCTCCAACTGCTCGATGCCGTATCCCAACTCGAACGGTTCGTTCACCTTCGCATCCGGAAACAGCGGCTTCACGAACGTCGAAATCAACATATCGAGCGGCGAACCCGACACCGACACCCCCGATATAGCCACCCGGTCCAGATAAACCGTCGCCCATCCGCCGGAGGATTTCAAATGCGCGGAAACCTCAACCGGGCGCTCTCCCTCGATCAACTTAGCGATCATCCAGTTCGGTTCACTCCCGGTGGCGCGCTGGAGCTTCACAAAATCCACCAATGCCGACGCCGATCCTGCCGAAGGTGCAAACCAGACCCGCGAATCCCGCACCGCTCCAGGTGCATAGACCGGAATCCGGCTCTGCAGAAACGCATTCACTTCGCTGGTCGTGAACGTGACAGTCTCCCCAGGCCTCACTCGTCCTCCCTCAATGGCATGTAGCTTACGCTCTGCGTTCTGCGCTTCCGTGTGCCAGGAAGGAACCGGACCGGCTGCCAGTGCGAGCGTGAGGGCGAGAACCGCGGAAGCCAAATTCCAGTCTACTCAACCCACTACCGCGATTTGCCGGGAGTCTTCTGATACGACAACAGAAACGGGCAGCGTTGCTACACTAGTCTCGGAGGAACAAATATGAAATCGAAACTATTGGTCTATCTATTCTTAAGCTCGACATTGGCCTTGGCCGCCAACGACGTACCTCAGCGGCTGTCGGATTCTACAACGGTCCTGAAAGAAATCATGCAGACGCCAGACAAATCGATCCCCCAGGACTTGATGGACAAGGCCCAGTGCGTGGTCATCGTGCCTGGGGTGAAGAAAGCGGCATTCATCATCGGTGGCAAGTACGGCAGAGGCTTCTTCTCCTGCCGCGGACCGCGTAATGTGGGCTGGACTGCGCCCGCCGCCGTCCGCGTCGAAGGCGGAAGCTTCGGTTTCCAGATCGGTGGCTCGGAGACCGACGTCGTCATGCTGGTCATGAACGAGGGAGGCATGTCCAAGCTGCTTAAAGATAAGTTCACTTTGGGCGCCGATGCATCCGTCGCCGCGGGTCCGGTCGGACGCACGTCGGCCGCCGAAACAGACGCGATGATGCACGCCGAGATCCTGAGCTGGTCTCGTGCGCGCGGCGTCTTCGCAGGCATCGCCCTGAATGGCGCAACGCTGCGCCCCGACGACGACTCCAATAAAGCCCTCTATGGCCGCCAGGTCACCAACGCCGAACTCGCCGAGGGCAAAGTGAAAGCCCCCGCGGTCGCACGCTCGCTCATCGAGCGGCTAAACAAGTACTCCAGCCGCAAAACCAGCTGATGCGCGAACCCGGCGCGGTGCGCTTGCGGATGGCTAGAATATAGACTTGCATGCGCATCGCGCTGGCGCAGATTAATACCACGGTCGGGGCACTCGAAGCCAACGCCCGCCGCATCGCCGAGTTCGGCCGCCGCGCGGACCGCGCCGGGGCTCATCTCGTCGTTTTCCCCGAACTCGCCCTTACCGGCTACCCTCCGCGCGATCTCCTGGAAAAAGAAAGTTTCACGGCTCGTTCCGAAGCCGGCCTCCAGGCGCTCGCCGCCGAAACCGCCTCGCTCAACGCCGCTCTCGTCGTCGGCGCCATCACCCGCGCCACTTCCGGGGAGGGGAAAAGCCTGTTCAACAGTGCCGCGGTGCTCCATAGTGGCCGCATCGCTTTCATCCAGAACAAGGTCCTGCTGCCCACCTACGACGTCTTCGATGAAGGCCGCTACTTCCGCCCCGCCGAATCGCAGCACATCTTCGAATACACCGGCCGCCGTATCGGCATCGTCATCTGCGAGGACGCCTGGAACGACAAGCAGTATTGGCAGCGCCCACTCTACCGCCGCGATCCACTCGGCGAAATCTCCCACGCCGGCGCGGAAATCCTAATCAGTATCAACGCTTCGCCTTACTACCGGAACAAGCGCCGGCTTCGCCGCGAAATCTTCGCGGCAGCCGCCCGCCACGCCCACCTCCCGCTCGTCTACGTCAATCAAACGGGGGGCAATGACCAACTCGTTTTCGATGGCGCCAGCTTCGCCATGGACGCAACCGGTGAGATCCGTGCCGAAGCCAGGTCCTTCGAGGAAGATGTTGTTTTCTTCGACGACATCTCCCTTTCCGGCGACAACCACGCCTCTCACGCCGACGAATGTGAGGCCGCCTACGAAGCTCTCGTCCTCGGCACCCGCGACTACATTCGCAAATGCGGCTTTTCCCGTGTCTTGATCGGCCTCTCCGGCGGCATCGACTCTTCCCTCGTAGCCGCCATAGCCGTTGACGCCGTCGGCTCCGAATGCGTCACCGGAGTCGGCATGCCCGGCCCGTACTCCTCCG
>DAIDIH010000160.1 GCA_027459465.1 Bryobacterales bacterium
AACTGTTTGCGGATGGCATCCAGCTTGCCGCGCTCGATATCGAGTACGGCCGCGCGGTCCGGGAATGCTTTGTTCTTGTAATTGATGGCGACTTCCTGGCCCCACTGTTTGCCGCGGTTGTAATAGAAGGCCGCGAATTTCTTGAGGTAGGGCTGGAAGACGGGTTGCTCGATCCACCAGTCGAACCAGACCAGTTCCGGATGATACTTGTCGACGATCTCGGAGGTGCGGGCGAGCCAGTCGCGGAGATAGGCCTGGTTGGGCTGAGTTTTATCGGGTGCGGCGGGACCGTAGAAGCTCTGGTAGCGAGGGTCCCGGACGTCGGAGGGGAACTTGCGGCCGCCGTTGTAAAACCACCAGTGCTCGGCGCGATGAGACGAAGCGCCGAAGTGGAGACCCTCCCGGCGGATGGCTGCGGCCAATTCGCCGACGATATCGCGTCTGGGGCCCATCTTCGCGGCGGACCAGTCTGTGAAGGAGCAGTCGTACATGGGGAAGCCGTCGTGGTGCTCGGCGACGGGGACTACATACCGCGCGCCCGCCTTGTGGAAGAGCGCGGCCCACTGCGCCGCGTTGAAGTGCGCCGCAGTGAACTTCGGGATGAAGTCCTTATAGCCGAACTTCGTTTCCGGCCCGTAGAGCGCCACCTGGTGCTTGTACACCGGACTGTTGAGAATGTACATGTTTCGCGGGTACCACTCGCTGTCGAACGCCGGCACGGAGTAAACGCCCCAATGGATGAAGATGCCGAATTTTGCGTCTTCGTACCAGGCGGGGACCTTGTACGTCTCCAGGCTCGGCCAGGAGGCAGCGTAGGGCCCTTGCGAGGCAACCTTGTCCACTTCGGCGGCCTTATTTTCCACGAGGCGGGCGTAATCGGCGGCCTGGGCCGCTCCCAGGGCCAACGCGGCGCATATCACAAGGCGACGGATCATGTGCGGTATTTTTTCACATCCCCGGCAGGAGGGGGAAGCGCGATCCGAGACATGCCCGCCGGCCGGCCGCCGGGCGCGCTAGAATAGAGGTTCAGGCGCCCGTAGCTCAGTCTGGATAGAGCGTTTGCCTCCGGAGCAAAAGGTCAGAGGTTCGAATCCTCTCGGGCGTACCACCTTCCTTCTCCCCGGCCCCCAGTTCATACACCATCGATTATGGGTGTTGTCGAGATTGGGGATGCGGCAGTTTTTTCGAAGCGGATCCCCATTTGTTCAAATTTTCCATTGACGTAGGTAACATTTCGATATATGATCCCCGAAGGCGCTAGGTGAAACGATCCACGGCGTGATGCTGGACGCGTGGACTTCAGCGCCAAAGCCCAGTATCCAGGGGGGGGGAATCCATGTCCGATAGCACACCTCGTAGGTGTATCTGCATACTTTGGTCCGCGCGTGTCATCTTGGTCCTTCTTGTGTTGTCCACGGCGCTTCAGGCGCAGACAACGTTCGGATCGATTACGGGTACCGTGACCGATGCGACCGGGGCGCCTGCTCCGGGGGCGCAAATTACGCTCACCAACATCGACACCAGCGACAAGCGTCAGATGGAGACGAACAACGATGGCATTTATCAGTTTGTGAACCTGACGCCCGGGCGCTATCGGGTGGAGGCGGAAAAGGCCGGGTTTAAGAAGTTCAGCCGTTCCCCGGTGGTGGTAGAGGTTCAGACGACGATCCGCATCGATTTCGCCCTCGAGGTAGGCGAGGTGACGCAGACCGTTGAAGTGACGGCCGAAACGCCGCTGTTGCAGCCGGAGACTTCCTCCCTCGGGCAGGTGGTGAGCCAACGGGCGGTGAACGAACTGCCGTTGAATGGCCGCAATCCGCTGAACCTTGTTGCGCTGGTGCCGTCGGTTGTGCCGCAGGGACAATCCATGCAGAATCCCAACGGAACGAACCCGTTTGGTTGGGGTAACTACCAGATCGGCGGCGGCATGGCGAATCAGAGCGCGACGTTTCTCGATGGCGCGCCGGTCAATGGCGGATACATCAACATCACGGCGCTGGTGCCGACGCAGGATTCGCTGCAGGAATTCAAGGTGCAGACGAACAACCTGGAACCCGAGTTTGGGCGGTTCGCGGGAGGTGTGATCAACTTCACGACTAAGTCGGGGACGAACGAGATTCACGGCACGGCGTGGGAGTACCTCCGGAACAAAGTTCTGAACGGGAATAACTTTTTCGACAACGAAGCGGGGATTTCCCGGCCCGCGTTTACGCAGAACCAATTCGGATTCAACTTCGGCGGTCCTGTTTACATTCCGAAACTGTACGACGGACGGAACAAGACATTCTTCTTTGTTGACTACGAAGGGTTCCGGCTGCGGCAAGGCCAGAGCTTTACGGAGACGGTGCCTACGGCCGCCGAGCGCAGTGGGAATTTCTCCGGCCTGATGAACGCCAGCGGTGCGCAGATTCCGATCTACGATCCGAACTCGACCGTGCCTGACCCGAACCATGCAGGTCTTTATATCCGGACGCCGTATCCCGGCAACATTATTCCGAACTCGCTGTTGAATCCTACGGCGCTTAAGATGCAGAATCTCTATCCGCTTCCGAACGCGGCCGGGACGGCATTCACGAACGTGAATAATTGGATCGCGAACGGGAGTGTCGGCGGCAACAACGATGAGACGGTGGTCCGGCTCGATCAGAACATTTCAGAGAAGCAGCATCTGTTTGCCCGATACAGTTACTGGAGCAATCTCAACCTGCCAATCAATCCGCTCGGTAACGGCGTCTGCCAGGACCGCTGCACCGAGACATTTAGCACGAACAACGCCGTCCTCGATGACGTTTACACTTTCAGTCCCACGGTCATCATGAACATAGAGGCGAGCTATCAGCGGTTCAGCTACGACCGGACGCCCCTGACGATGGGGTACGATCTGACGCAACTCGGATGGCCGGCTTCGCTCAATTCGCAGGTTGCCTTCCGCGATCTTCCGGTTCCTTGTATCAGCGGCTATGACCCGGCGGGCCTTTTCTGCAGCCAGGGCGCAGGCAGCGTGATCATCGACCGCAATGATGACGACCGTATTGCCGGTAGCATCACCAAAATCGCTGGTTCGCATACGATGAAGTTCGGTGGCGAGTTCCTGCGGACGACTCACAATTACGCGCAGACAAATACCCCCACGGGTATCTTCAACTTCGATCAGGGCTTCACGTCCGTGGATCCGTTGAAGCCCGCCGGTACGGGGAACAGCTACGCGTCGTTCCTGCTCGGTTATCCGTCGGGTGGAGGGGCCAGCACGCCTGCGTTGGTTGCCGGCCAGCAGCTTTATTCCGGGATTTACGCCCAGGACGACTGGAAGGTCACGAAGAAGCTCACCCTGAATCTTGGTCTCCGGTGGGAGCACGACGGACCTTGGACCGAACGCTTCAACCGGTTGGTCTACTTCCAACCCACAACGCCCAACCCGATTTTGCAGTCGGCCGGGCTCGCTTACAACGGCTCGATCGGGCTGGTAGACTCGGCGGGCTACGGCAACCGCAGCGCGATCCTGCCGGACTGGAAGCAATTTGCTCCGCGCGTCGGCGCAGCTTATCAACTCTTGTCCCATACCGTGATCCGCATGGGCTACGGAGTGTTCTGGCTGCCCAACGACGTGGCGTGGGATTACAGCCCGAATAATAATCCGGTGAACAGCATTGGGACACCGTTTGTGTCGTCGATTAACGGCGGACTCACTCCCTATAACAATCTCGCGAATCCTTTTCCGCAAGGGATTCTGCAGCCACCGGGGCGGAATCCGGTGTACCAGCAGTCGCTGCTCGGCCAGGGTTTCACGATCCCGTTCCCGAGTAATCCCTACGGCTACGCCCAGCAGTGGAACTTTGATGTGCAGCAGGAACTCGGTAACAGCATGTTACTTGACGTGGCCTATGCGGGCGCCAAGGGAACTCACCTACCTATTGATACGCCCCAGTTGAACCAACTGCCCGACCAGTATCTTTCGCTGGGCAGCCAGCTTGTCCAGAGTGTTGCGAACCCTTTCTACGGGATCGTCACGCAAGGTTCTCTGGCGGCGAAGACCGTTCCTTATGGGCAGCTTTTGCGGCCATTTCCGCAGTACACCGGCGTAGGTTTTGCCGGAGCAGGTATCGGCGATTCGAACTATCAATCCCTGCAGGTATCGTTCAAGAAGCGGTTCTCGAACGGCGCGTCCATCAACGTGGCCTATACGTTCTCGAAGTTCATCAGCGACACCGACACGGTGACGGGATGGCTCGAGGGCGGCGGCGTGGGCGGGCATCAGGATTGGAACAATCTGCGGTTGGACCGTTCGCTTGCCTCCTTCGACGTACCGCAGCGGCTTGTGCTGAGCTACGTTTACGATCTCCCGTTCGGGAAAGGACAGACGTATCTTTCTCACGTGAACGGCTTCGTGAATCAGATCATCGGCGGTTGGGGCATGGAGGGAGTTACGACTCTGCAGAGCGGCTTCCCGCTTCACTTCGGCACGGCGCAGAACCTGACCAATTCGTTTGGCGGGGGCTCGCGTCCGAACATCGTCTATGGCTGCAACGCGGGGATGAGCGGCTCGGCGCAGTCCCGTCTGGACGAGTGGTTCAACACATCGTGCTTCAGCCAGCCTGCCGCGTTCACTTTCGGCAGTGCGTCTCGAACGGATCCGCATCTGGAGGCGCCGGGCATCGCGAACTGGGATGTGTCGGCGTTTAAGAACTTCCCGTTCGGGCACGACGGGCGGCTGAATCTTCAGTTCCGGGCGGAGTTCTTCAACATCTTTAACCGCGTCCAGTTCGGCTATCCCGGCCAGACACTGGGCACGCCGCAGTTCGGTGTCATCAGCAACCAGGCGAACCTGCCTCGCCTGGTGCAATTCGCGCTTCGCTTCGGGTTCTAAAGCCTCCGCATCGCAGAGCGGGCCTCCGATTCCTTCGGGGACCCGCCCGGCGTTATCCTTGCGCAATGACCCAAGCGGAGTTCGGCCCATTGCGCGTATGTGCTGTATTGGCCCTAGCAGCAAGCATTGCCGGATCGCTTCAAGCCGCCGGTTCCCGCCTCGAGTTCACATCGTCTTCTCCCGAACTTACTCGCGCGTTTAGTTGGGCAAAGCAGCAGGCGCTCGCCTATGTTCATGCGGGAGACCCCGTCGGGCGCTGGTATGAGGCCGCTTTACCGGGCCGCGCGGCGTTCTGCATGCGCGACGTCTCGCACCAGGCCATGGGTGCGCAGGCGCTCGGCCTCGCAGACTATACGCACAACATGCTTTTCCATTTCGCGGCGAGTATTTCCGGCACTCGCGACTGGTGTGGCTACTGGGAGATCAATCGCTTCAATCGTCCGCCGCCGGAGGATTATCGGGACGACGCGCATTTTTGGTACTGCCTTCCGGCTAACTTCGATTTGGTAGACGCGTGCTATCGCATGTATCGTTGGTCGGGCGACTCGAGTTATCTGAAAGATGCGCGTTTTCGAGATTTCTACCTTCATACGGCTTCGGATTACCTAACACAATGGCAACTGGATCCCTCCCGGATCATGTTCCGTCCCCGATTACTCAACGTTCATGAACCCTTCCGCCCGTGGGATGGTCTTCAAATGCACCGAGGCAATCCGAGTTACGAGGAGGCGCGGCGTGATTTCGTGCTTGGTGTCGATCTGCTTGCGGCGGAATATGCGGGGTTTGCGTCATATGCGCATATCCTCGAGGCCTGCGGCGAGGACAGTACGTCGAGGGCGGCACAGATGCGGGCCGAAGCGCTGCGCCGCCTGATTGAAAGCCGGTGGTGGGACCCCGACGCTCAGCGCTTCCATGCTTTTCTAACATCGTCGGGCGCGTTCGCGGGGCACGACGTTGTAAATGTTCTCTACTGGCATGCGCTTGGCGACCACTCCGAGATCAAGGCCGCTGTCAAGAGCCTCGAACGCCGCGTCCGACGCGAGCCACCGCCCAACATCGAGGTTCAGTCGCACTTCGCCGAAGTGCTGTATCAGTACGGCGTCTCCGACTCCGCGACCGCGCAGATTCTGGACCTCGCGCGGCCGAATCATCCCCGGCGGGAGTATCCGGAGGTGTCTTATTCGGTGATAGGGGCGATTGTTACCGGGTTGATGGGCATCGATGCTGCGGAGCCATCGCGGGATAGCACGCCGGAGGTTACTACGCTGCCGACGCTTGGGAGGATCCGCTCGGCGGGAATTCGTCATCTGCCGGTGCGCGGAAATTTGATTTCCGTTGAGCACGCGAATGGGGGCATGAGGACCCGGTTGACGAATGAGACGGGTCCGGCACTGCTATGGCGGGCGTCATTCCGCGGCGCGTGCCGGGCCATCTTAGTCAACGGCCGGCGTATGGCTGCGCATCGCGGTTCGGATCCGGCCGGCGCGAGCACCTGTTCAGCCGATATTCTCGTGCCGAGCGGGGGATCTGCCGAAGCGTCGCGTCGGTAACGGCAGAGCCGACAATCCCCCCTACGGATATTGTCTATATATTTGGTGCAGAACTCCACTTATTTCCGCAAAAATAGTCATTGACCATTATTACGAACCGATGTAAGATCCGACTCAAGGCGTCTTGTGAATCGGTCCAAGCAAGGGCCATATCTCTGGTAGTTTTTGTCGTAGTTCTTAGTGAAGAGGATAACTTTGTGAGTCGTACCACACCGAGTCTGTGTAGTCGCATTTCGTATTTTCCACTCCTCCTTTTGCTTGCCGCCGGAGTCTTTGCGGTAGCAACCCATGCACAAACCACTTTCGGTTCGATCACGGGAACCATTACGGATTCCACTGGTGCTCCGACCCCGGGAGTAAACGTCACCGTGACGAATCTAGATACCGCGGAAAAGCGTCAAATGTTGACAAACAACGAGGGGATTTACCAGTTTGTCAACTTGACTCCCGGACGATATCGCGTCGATGCGGAGAAATCCGGGTTCAAGAAGTTCAGCCGCACGCCGGTCGTTCTGGAGGTTCAGAACACCGTTCGCATTGACGTCACCTTGCAGGTTGGCGACGTGAGCCAGACCGTCGAGGTCACGGCGCAGACGCCGCTGTTGCAACCGGAGACCACGTCGCTCGGCCAGGTGGTTCAGCAGCGAGAAGTGAACGAACTGCCGCTGAATGGCCGAAACCCGCTGAACCTTGTGGCGTTGGTGCCTTCGGTGGTGCCCCAGGGCCAGTCCATGGGGAATCCGAATGGGACGAACCCGTTTGCGTGGGGCAACTATCAGATTGGCGGGGGCATGGCAAACCAGAGTACGACGTTTCTGGACGGCTCGCCGGTCAACGGCGGGTATCTGAACATCACAGCGCTAGTGCCGACCCAGGATTCCCTGCAGGAATTCAAGGTGCAGACCAACAACCTGGAACCAGAATTTGGCCGGTTCGCCGGTGGCGTGATCAACCTGACGACGAAATCCGGCAGCAACGAGGTGCACGGCACCGCGTGGGAGTATCTTCGCAACAAAGTTCTCAATGCGAACGACTTCTTCAACAACGCGGCGGGGGTTGGAACTCCAGCCTTCACGCAGAATCAGTTCGGATTTAACCTGGGTGGACCCGTGGTGATTCCGAAGCTATACGATGGCCGCAATAAGACATTCTTCTTCGTCGACTACGAGGGTTTCCGTCTACGGCAGGGCCAGAGCTTTACCGAGACTGTACCGACCGCGGCCGAACGCACGGGCAACTTTTCAGACTTGCGGGATGCGAACGGGAACGTGATCCCGATCTATGACCCAACCTCAACGGTGCCAAACCCGAGTCAGCCCGGGCAGTATATGCGGACGCCGTATCCGGGAAACATCATCCCGTCAAACTTGTTAAACCCGGCGGCGCTCAAGATGCAAAACCTCTATCCATTGCCGAACGCGGTTGGGAACGCTCTCACGGGCGTCAATAACTGGGTCGGAAACGCAAGCGTGGGCGGCGACAACAATGAGACCGTGATCCGGCTCGATCAGAATATCTCGGAAAAGCAGCACCTGTTCGCACGATACAGTTACTGGGGAAACACCAACCTGCCGATCGATCCATTTAATAATGGCGTCTGCCAGGATCGCTGTACGGAACTATTTAACACGAACAACTTCGTGCTCGACGATGTGTACACGCTGAGTCCGACGACGATCATGGACTTGGAAGCCAGTTACCAGCGGTTTAGCTACGACCGGACGCCGGCGACGCTGGGCTACAACACTGCCACGCAGCTTGGCTGGCCGGCTTCGCTGAACAGCCAGTTCGCGTTCAGCGACCTTCCCGTGCCGTGCATCACGGGCTACGACCCGGCGAACATCTTCTGCAGCCAGGGCGCCGGAAGCATTATCATCGACCGCAACGACGACGATCGGATCGCCGGGAGTTTAACGAAGATCATTGGGGCACACACGATGAAGTTCGGCGGCGAATTCCTTCGAATCACTCACAATTACGCGCAGACGAACACGCCTACCGGCATCTTCGACTTCAATTCGGGATTCACCGCCGGCAACCCGATTAATCCCGGCAATACCGGCAACGGCTATGCGTCGTTCCTTCTCGGCTATCCAGACGGCGGAGGCGCAAGCACGCCGGCTCTCGTTGCGGCCGAGCAACTCTACGCCGGCATATACGCTCAGGACGACTGGAAGGTCACAAAGAAACTTACGCTCAATCTAGGTATCCGGTGGGAGCACGACGGTCCGTGGACCGAGCGATATAACCGGATGACTTACTTCCAGCCCGGCACACCGAACCCGGTACTGCAGAACGCCGGCCTGTCTTACGACGGGTCCATCGGGCTTGTCAATTCGCCCGGATACGGCTACCGAAGCAACATCATGCCGGACTGGAAGCAGTTTGCTCCGCGTCTCGGTGCAGCTTACCAGCTTACTTCCCGAACGGTGCTGCGCATGGGATATGGGATCTTTTGGATTCCGAACGACGTTGCGTGGGCTTACAGCCCGAACAACGATCCGGTCAACAGCATTGGGACGCCGTTTGTTTCTTCGATCAACGGTGGGTTGACTCCTTACAACAACCTGTCGAATCCGTTCCCCCAGGGCATTCTTCAGCCTCCGGGACGGAATCCTGTTTACCAACAGTCGCTACTTGGCCAGGGAGTGACGCTTGCCCAGCCTCAGAATCCTTACGGCTATGCGCAGCAATGGAACTTTGGCGTTCAGCAAGAGCTTTCCAACGGGATGTTACTTGAGGTAGACTACGCCGGCGCGAAGGGTACCCACCTGCCCATCGAAAGCCCGGATCTCAACCAGTTGCCGACCCAGTATATGTCTCTCGGAAGCCAGTTGCTCCAAAGCGTTCCCAATCCGTTCTACGGAATCATTACGCAGGGCTCGCTGGCGGCGAAGACGATCCCGTACGGTCAGACGCTTCTTCCTTATCCGCAGTACACGGGCGTTTACTATGCCGGCCAGGGAGTGGGCAACTCCTCGTACGAGTCGCTTCAGGTGCAGTTCAAGAAGCGCTTCTCGAACGGCGCGGTGATTAGCGCGGCATACACGTTCTCGAAGCTGATTGCTAATACGGATACGATCACCGGCTGGCTGGAAGGCGGCGGCGTCGGTGGGTTCCAGAACTGGAATAACCTTCGCGGCGAGCGATCGTTGGCGTCTTTCGATGTCCCACAGCGCCTGGTGATCAGCTATGTCTACGATTTGCCGTTCGGGAAGGGGCAGCACTACCTTTCCAACGTGAATGGGTTCGTGAACCAGATCGTCGGCGGCTGGGGCCTAGAGGGCGTTACTACGCTCCAGAGCGGTTTCCCACTGCACTTTGGGACGGCTGTGAACCTGACGAACTCGTTCGGCGGCGGCTCGCGTCCGAATGTCGTCTATGGCTGCAACTCCGGCATAGGTGGTTCGGCGCAGTCGCGGCTGAATGAGTGGTTCAACACCAGTTGCTTCACGCAACCTGCTGCGTATACCTTCGGAAACGAGGCTCGCGTCGATCCGACGCTCAGCGCGGCGGGGATTGCCAATTGGGATATGTCTGCCTTTAAGAACTTCCCGTTTGGCCCTGACGGCCGCCTGAACTTACAGTTCCGCGCTGAAGTGTTCAACCTGTTCAACCGCGTCCAATTCGGGTTCCCGGGCCAGACTCTGGGGACACCGCAGTTCGGTGTCGTCAGCGACCAGGCGAACCTTCCTCGCATCATCCAATTCGCTCTTCGCTTCGGGTTCTAACTCGAAGCGAGGAACCGGCGGGCTACCGGCTTAGGGCTGGTAGCCCGTTTCACGGATGACTTATTTGCCGGAACTCCTCCATCTGCTTCACCGCCTCCGCCGTCTTCCCCTCCTTACGGTACAGCGTCGCCAAGCCGAAGTGCGCTTTCTTTGCCAAAGGCGTGTGATCCTCCACGGCTAACTGTTCCTTCCAGGCTTGCTCAGCGGCCGCCGAGTCGCCCTCGATCGATGCAGCCTGGCCGAGAGAATATAACGTCTCCGGCATCTTCGGCAGCAGCGCGTTACTGCGTTCCAGTTCGGCTCGCGCTTCTTTGGGCTTGCCTTCTTCAAGCAGCGCTGCGCCGAGCCGGTAGGCTGCTTCGGCGTTTCCGGGTTCAAGTTGCGCCGCGGCGCGGAATTCCCGCTCCGCTTGTGTCCAATCGGACGCGGTTTGGTAAAGCTTGCCTAACTCGAGATGAGCTCCCGGCAGGTCGGGCCGCAGGTGCAGCGCGGTCTGGAACTCTTTCTCCGCTTCGGGTACCCGCCGGAGCACGGCCAGGTTCTCCGCTTCGGCTAAGTGGGCGCGCGCGGAATCCGGCTGCGAGGCGAGCAAGGTATCGAAGCTCTGCTTAGACAGGAGGCCGGACGCGCGGCCCAGGTAATACAGCAGGTCCGGATCACCCGGGTGTTGTTCTAGGGCTTTGGAAAGGTTCTGAATCGCGTCGCGAAAGTGCCCCGTCTCTTCCTGGGCGATGCCTAAGGCTCCCGGGTCGCCGGCTTTTTCGAGGTGCGGCAGAGCGTCGGCGGCGTAGCCCTGGGCGAGGAGTGCGTAGCCGAGGAACTGTTCGGCGCCGGGGAGGTCTGGTTGCAATTGTAGGGCGCGCTCGAAGGCTTTCGTGGCTGCCGCGTAGTCGCGATCCTGGAGTTCGACGGCGCCGAGGTTGACGAAGGCCGCCGGGAGCGTGGGCGCAAGTTCCGTGACTTTGCGGAACTCGGCGATGGCTTCCTTAAGGTTGCCTGCCTGTTTGGCGGCCATGCCGGCCTTCACGTGCTGGAGCAATTCATTGTTCGGCGCCGCTTGCCAAGCGAGCCAGATCCACAAAACGGCGATCATTGGTTCTTCTCCGGCTCTCGGATTTCGAGGAAGCGATCGACGCCTACGCCATTTAGCTTCTGGTGTGTGCCGCTGGGCCAGCGAACCTCTACGTCCGCTTTGGTAGCCTGACCGAGGCCGAAGTGCACCCTCTTGTCACTTGACGACAAGTAGCTTCCCGCCGCGCTTGCGTATTGTGTCTGTCCATTTACTTTCACGACCGCTCCGAATCCATCCCGATTACTTTGTGTTCCGCGAAGCGTAATTGTCAGCCAGTGATTTGTGCCTCCGCGGTTGCGCAGCAGGACGGGACGTGCTCCGAGAACTGACATTAAGACGTCCGTCCATCCGTCGTTGTTTATGTCACCGAAAGCTGCCCCACGGCCTGCGACGGGCGTCGGGAAGCCTGCGTCCGTCCTCTCAAAATGCCCATGGTGATTGAGGGCGAGCATCGGAGGTTCAAGCCAGTGCAGGGAAGGATCTACTTTCTCTACGTTGTCCATAACGTGACCTTGCGCGACGAACAGATCTTTCCATCCGTCGTTGTCGAAATCCTCGAAGCGCATTCCCCAGCCGGAGCTTCCGCTAGAAAGCGCACCCAGGCCGGCCTGAAGGCTCTCGTATTGAAATGCGCCGCGGCCCTCGTTGTGGAAGAGGGCGTACGTCTGGCGGGCCAGATCGGTAACCAGGATGTCGGGACGGCCGTCGTTGTCGTAATCGCGAAAGTCGACGCCCATGCCGGAAAACGGCGAGCCGTCGGCGGACAGCGCGACGCCAGCGTCGAGAGCCTTTTCGGTAAAGGTGCCGTTGCCATTGTTGTGGAACAGGAACTCCTCCATGCCGTCGTTGGCGACAAAGACGTCGGGGAAGCCGTCGTCGTCGTAGTCGTTGAAGGCTACCCCGAGAGCGCGGCCTTTGCTTGCCGCGATACCCGACTTCGCGCTCACGTCTTCGAAACGGCCTCCGCCGAGGTTGTGATAGAGCAGGTTCGTGGTGGCAGGAAATTCTCCCGGCGGACAGTACATATGGATCGGCTCGTTGCAACTCTTGCTGTGGGCGGTGTCCCACACCATGTAGCGGGTCACGAAGAGGTCGAGTTTGCCGTCGTTGTCGTAGTCGAAGAAACCGGCGGAAACCGACCATCCGCCACCGGCGACTCCTGCGCGGGCGGTTACGTTGGTGAAAGTGCCGTCGCCGTTGTTGTGGTAAAGAACATTTTTACCGAAATTTGTTACAAACAGATCCGTGTAGCCGTCGTTGTCGTAATCGGCGGCGGCGACGCCCATGCCGTAGTTTCCTTCGCCGGCCAGTGCGAGCCCGGCCTGCTTCGTTACGTCGGTGAATGAGCCGTCCGGGTTCTGCCGGAAGAGGCGGTTCCAGTACCGCGGATCGTTCCGAGCGAAGGTTTCCGGGGCGTTTGGGCGGTCTTCGATTTTGCCGCTATTGACCAGGAACACGTCGAGGCGGCCATCGTTGTTGTAGTCAAGCAGCGCGACGCCTCCGCCCATTGTCTCGATCAGGTATTTTTGGCGGGTGGGCGAGTTCTGGTGGAGGAAATTGAGACCGGGCGGTTCGACGGTCTCGAACACCGCGGCGGCGCACGCAGAGGCACAGAACAGAAGGAGCCAGCGTTTGAACAATCGATCGACCCTACAGGATCAGGGTACCGTTTCGCGAACTCGTTCCGCCCCGGCTTGGCGGTAGCGGGCGAGGGTGCGAATCGGATATGTTTTCCCTGTAGCCTGAGAGCACAAGATGTCAGATGAGCGCTTCGCATAGCAAGACCAACGCCGCACGCCTGCTGGATTCACTCGGCGTGCCATACGATCTCCGGCACTACGAAGTGGACCCGAACGATCTCTCGGCGGAGACCGTCGCGGCGCACATTCGACTGCCGGCGGAACAGGTATTCAAGACGCTGGTGGTTCGCGGGTCCTCGGGCGACGTATATCTGGCCGTGGTTCCCGGGGATGCGGAGGTCGATGAGAAGGCGCTTGCCCGGGCCACCGGCGACCGCCGCGTAGATGTGGTCCCGCTGAGGGACGTGCAGCCTCTGACGGGATACGTTCGGGGTGCGGTCACGGCGCTCGGCGCGCGGAAGCCGTATCCGGTGTTCGCGGACGAAACGATTGAGTTGTTCGACGTGATCTCGGTTTCGGCGGGCGTCCGTGGGACGCAGATCCTGCTTTCGCCGGCCGACTATCTTCGCGTGACAGAAGCGCGGGTGGCGCCGATCGCCCGTTCCAAACAGCATTCGAAAGGCTGAGTGATGCGCCTGTTCCTTCTGCTTATAACCGTTGTCTCGCTTGCTTCAGCACAAACCACGCCACGTCCGCAGATTCGCGGCCTGGCACACGTTTCGCTTTATGTTCATGACCTCGACGCGTCGCTCGCGTTTTACACGCAGTTCCTCGGCTTCGAGGAATCGTTCTCGCTTCCCGGAGTCAACGGCCACGAGGGGATGGCGTTCATCAAGATAAACGACCGACAATTCATTGAACTCGCTCCGGAGACTGCGCCTTCCACGGACCGGTTGAATCACATCGCGCTCGAAACCAACGACGCCGAGGCGATGCGGCGGTATCTGGCTTCCCGCGGTGTGAAGGTGCCGGATCACACTCCCGTCGGGCGGATCGGCAATGCGAACTTTTCCGTGCGCGATCCCGATGGCCATACGGTCGAGCTCGTCCAATATCTGCCGGATGGATGGAGCGCGCGCGACAGGGGCAAGCACCTCGGTCCGCATCGTGTGTCGACGCGGATGATGCACACAGGCATTCTGGTCGGGCAGCTCGCGCCGGCGGTCGCGTTTTACTCGGGCATTTTGGGATTTGTCGAAACGTGGCGGGGGTCGCCGACACCGGCGCGCCTGTCGTGGGTGAATCTTCGTGTTCCGGATGGAACGGACTATGTGGAGTTCATGCTTTATGGCGATCTCCCAGGAGCGGATCATCGGGGCACGCAGCACCACATCTGCCTGGAAGTGCCTTCGGTTCCGGCGGCCGTAGCCGCACTGAATGCCAGTCCGTATCGCGCCCGCTATGCGCGCTCGATCGAGATCAAGACGGGGATCAATCGCAAACGACAGGCGAACCTGTTTGATCCGGATGGGACGCGGATTGAGCTTATGGAGCCGGCCACGGTTGACGGAGAGCCGGCGCCTTCGTCCACCGCGCCGCCTCCGCATCCGTGAAGCTAGGCCGTCGTTTTCTCGGCGTCGAGTAACTTCTTCTTTCGATCGATGCCCCAGCGGTAGCCGGCGAGCGAGCCATCGCCGCGAATGACGCGATGGCATGGGATAACAAGGGCCACGGGATTTGTGGCGCAGGCCCGTGCGACCGCGCGGGAGGCCCTGGGATGGCCCATGGCGCAGGCGACCTCGGAGTAAGTGCGCGTCTCACCTCGGGGAATGGACATCAGGAAATTCCAGACGCGACGCTGAAATGCGGTTGCGCGGATGTCGAGGGGAACGTTCGCGGCGCCTGTGAGGCCGTCGGCGACTTGTCGCACCGCCTCTGCCCAAGCCTTGGCCTGCGCACTGTTTTTGACTATCTCTGCTTTGGGGTATTCATCGCGGAGCGAATCTAATAATGCGTCGCGCCGATCGCCCAAGGCCACCTGGCAGACTCCCCGGCTGGTTCCGGCGACCAGGAGCAATCCGAGCCGCGTGGGAACGATTGCGCAGCCGATTTCTTCCGCCGGGCTCCCGTCACGATACGCCCGAAGGGTGACTCCCAGGCGCTTGGCCGCGCGTTCGTGCAGACGGCTCGAGGAACCATACCCTGCTTCGACGGCGGCCTTGGTGACGCTTGCTCCGTTCCGGAGTTCCTCCTGGAGGAGTCGCATTCTACACGTCTCTGCATACTCGCGCGGGCTGACTCCGATCTCATGGCGAAATTTTCGCTGGAGATGGGACTCGCTCAATCCGGCTTTTTGTGCAAGGACGGCGAGGGTGAGCCGCTGTTCGGCGTGCGTTTCGATGAAGCGGCAAAGCCGGGCGACATCGCCGGCGGCCGCTTCGTTGGGCCGGCACCGCAGACAGGCCCGCAGTCCGTCGCGCTCAGCTTCGGCGGGCGAGGCGTAGATCCGTGCATTTTCGCGCCGCGGCCGGCGCGACGGGCAGGACGGCCTGCAGTAAACGCCCGTAGTAAGCACACCATAGACGAACTCGCCGTCCTGTCTTCGATCGCGCTCCAGAACGGCTTGCCACCGCGCGTCTTCCTGGCTATCCCGGGCTTGCATATCGCCAGTGTGAGTCATTTTCGCACCGCGTGCACTCCGCTTTTTGTGGTCAGAGCAATTTGACAGAGACCCGGGCCCTCATCATTCTGGTGGTATGGCCGCGGACGACACTGAGTGACAGCGATGCTCCGAGGGCTTGTTTCCGATTGCCGCTATGCCGTTCGTGCCCTCCGCCGCGGAAAACTGGTCAACGCTCTGATTGTCCTGGTCCTAGCGGGACTTTACTGCGAGTAACTGCCCGGGCCGAGGCTGGGCTCTGCTAATCGATTCATTCAGCAAGATTTTGACTTTCTTGCTGCCTCCCGTTTGCGTATTACCCTATTGTAGGGATTCTTCGACACTATACAACA
>DAIDIH010000161.1 GCA_027459465.1 Bryobacterales bacterium
GACGCCCGGCACGCGCGTTCGCTTGATTGTGACGCGGCCTTCGGCGCCCTGAGGCGCCTGCCGGAGAAAATCCCATGAATCATCTCAAAGAAAGCCTTGTTGAACTCATTTCCCAGACCTCGACAAACCTGCCGCCCGATATTCGCCGGGCGATGGGTCTTGCAATGGCCGCCGAGACCCCTTCCACGCAGGCAGCGCAGGCACTGGCGATCATCGCCTCGAATATCGACATGGCGGCCGATGACGGCGGTCCAATCTGCCAGGACACCGGCATGCCTACGTTCTACATTCATACCCCGATAGGCGTCAACCAGATCACGATCGCGCGCGCCGTGAACGAGGCTGTCGCCGAGGCGACACGTTTGGGCAAGCTGAGGCCTAATTCCGTGGATTCCCTCACCGGGAAAAATAGCGGGAATAATCTTGGCGCCGAAACGCCGGTGATTCACTTCGAACAGTGGGAAGAGGATGAGATCGAAGTGAAGTTGATCCTGAAGGGTGGCGGCTGCGAGAACAAGAACATCCAATATTCCCTGCCGGCGACGCTCGATCATCTCGGCGCCGCCGGACGCAACCTGGAAGGCGTGCGGAAGTGCCTGATGCACGCCGTGTGGCAGGCTCAGGGACAAGGTTGCGCTCCAGGCGCGCTCGGTGTCTGCATTGGAAGCGACCGGGCGCATGGCTACGATCTGGCCAAACAGCAGCTATTGCGGTCGATTGACGACGTGAATCCGAACCCGGAACTCGCACAACTGGAAGAACGGATCATGCACGACGCAAATCAGCTTCGCATTGGCGCGATGGGCTTTGGCGGCAACACGTCATTGATCGGCTGCAAAATCACCGCCGCCAACCGTCTGCCCGCGAGCTTTTTCGTTTCCGTCGCGTATGAGTGCTGGGCATTCCGGCGTCTTGGGGTGCGTCTGAGCGCGGGTGACGGCTCGATCTTGGGCTGGCTGTACCGAGATCCAGCCGAACCGTTGATTCGCATGGCGCGCGACTCCGGTTTCCCGCTCACCGGCCGGGAGATCGTGTTGACGCCTCCGCTCGATGAGGCCACCGTGCGCAGATTGAAGATCGGCGACGTGGTGTTAATTCGCGGGGAGATGTTCACGGGACGCGATGCTGTTCACGCGCATCTGATGAAGAACCCGCCTCCCGCAGATTTGCGCGGGGCGGTGCTTTACCATTGCGGACCTGTGATGCTGAACGAAGGCGACCGCTGGATGGTGAAAGCCGCCGGTCCGACGACGAGCATCCGCGAGGAGCCGTACCAGGCAGACGTGCTGCGGCGCTACGGCGTTCGCGCGGTGATTGGAAAAGGCGGCATGGGTGCGAAGACGCTGGCTGCGCTGAAAGAATGCGGGGCGGTGTATCTGAACGGCATTGGCGGCGCCGCACAGTTTTACGCCCGCACGGTAGAGGAAGTTCTTGGCGTGCACTGGATGGAGTTCGGTATTCCCGAGGCCATGTGGCACATTCGAGTCCGGGATTTCGCGGCAATCGTAACGATGGACGCGCAAGGCAACAGTCTGCACGCACGAATCGAACAGGAAACCGGCGAGGCGCTGGAAGAGTTCGCGGCGACGAAGTAAGTCAAGCGTGATTGACGGGCCCGGGAGCGTTCGCGCCTCGAGACCCGTGAAAAGTAAGTAATCCCTATCTTCGGGGTCGTCTTACATTTCGCGACAATTTCTGTCGAAAACTTTCCTCACAGGCCAAAGTTGCGCTATGTTTCCCAGCAGGAGGTTTATGCCACTAAGACGTTGGCTTGCAGCGGCGCTCGCCGTCGCTTTTGCAGCCGCTCAAAATCAAAGTCCGCCGCCCGCGGACCAATCAGAGAAACTTACGCCCGATCAGTTGAACAGTCTTGTCTCGCCGATCGCGCTGTATCCGGACCCTCTACTTAGCCAGGTCCTTGTAGCTTGTACTTATCCTCTCGAGGTCGTCGAGGCAAACCAGTGGGTCGAGCAACACCCGAACTGGAAGGGCAAGAAGCTCATGAAGGAGGCGAAGAAGCAAAACTGGGATCCCAGTATTCAGGCGCTTGCCGCATTTCCTGACGTATTAAAGTCGCTTAGCAATGACGTCAACTGGATGACTCAGCTTGGCAACGCCTTCCTGGCCCAGCAAGGCGACGTGATGAACGCTGTGCAACAGATGCGATATGAAGCCCAGCAGAGGGGCCGACTCAATTCCACTCCGCAGGAAGATGTGCAAACCCAGACGCAGGACGGAAGGACAGTGATTCAAATCGAACCGGCGGACCCGCAGGTGATCTACGTCCCCGATTACAACCCTTACTGGGTTTGGGGGCCTCCGCCGATCGCCTATCCGCCGCTCGACTACCCTGGCGTCGATGTTGGGATTAGCTGGGGGCTGGGCTGCAATCTGGGCCTCTACTTCGGCTCGTGCTGCGGTTGGGGCGGCTGGGGCTGGGCGCCGCAGTGGTACGGGGGCGGCGGCGTAATTGTGAATAACTACTTCTTCCACCGCTACGGATTTAATGACTATCACGGTGGACCCATGTGGGGCACCAGTATGTGGCAGCATGATCCGATGCATCGCTGGGGTGTACCGTATCCGAATCGCGCGCTTGCCGAACGGTATGGCGGCCCGGTTCCGGGAGGATTCGGACGCCGGGGGGGATTTGTTGGTCCCGAGGGCCGGATGGCGGGCAACTTCGGTGGTCGCGGTCCAGTCGGTCCAGTGGTCCGCGGTGCTGGCCGGTTTGGCAGCCCGAATTTCGAGCGTCCGAACTTCGGACGCCCGGATCCGATGATGCAGAGCCGCGGCGGTTTCTTCGGACAGGGGCGCATGCCGCAGGGAGGCGTAGACCGGTTTGGCGGGCGACAGATTCCGCAACGGGACTTCTCCATGCCGCACAGTGTTTTCGGTGGAGTGCGCGAAGGTGGCTTCGCGCGGGTTCAGAGCGATCATGGCTTTGCGGCGATGAATCGCGGTGGATTTGGGGGCTTCGGCGGGGGCGGTTTCCGTGGTGGTTTTGGCGGAGGCCGGATGGCGATGCCCAGGATGGCCGGTCCCAGGAGGTAATTCATGAAAATCGCAATTCTCACCCCCGCCGCTCTCTTGCTGGGAGCCGCCAGTTTTTGCTTTTCCCAGACTCATCCCGTCGCGGCGAAACCGCAGCCGGCGCAGAGGAGTTATGACACGGCTCAGGCCGCCGCAACGGCGCTGCTCGACGCAGTCGCGCATGACGATACGGCGGAGCTGAGGCGAATCTTTGGCCCGCAAGGGCATGCCATTCTGACTTCCGGGGATCCGAAGCAGGATGAGGAGGAGCGCGCCGAGTTCAGCCGTCTGGCGACCGACAAGCACGACCTGGAACCGGATCCGATGAATAAGAAGCGGATGATCCTTACTATCGGCGATGAGGACTGGCCGTTTCCCGTTCCAATCGTCGAGCAGAACGGCAGGTGGATCTTCGCCACCAACGAAGGCCGTTGGGAAATGCGCGCGCGACGTGTGGGAGCCGATGAACTCGACGTCGCGGAAGTGTGCGCAGGCTTTGTGGAGGCCGAAAAGGAGTACGCTTCGCAGCGACGTGACTCCGATCCACTGCCCAAGTACACCAAGCGCATCCTAAGCACCGCCGGAAAGCATGACGGGCTGTATTGGGATGGTCCGGACCCTTTGGTGCCAAAACGTTTCGCCGAGGCTGTCGTGGATGAACCGCGCCCCACCGGCGCAAAACTAAGGCCGTACCATGGGTACTACTTCCGCGTACTCACGGCGCAGGGAACGCACGCACGCGGGGGAGCGATGTCATATGAAGTGAAGGGCGCGCTAATCGGTGGGGTTGGCCTTGTCGCGTGGCCAGCCGTTTACGGCGTCACTGGCATCGATACCTTCGTCGTAAACGAAGACGGCACGATCTACGAGAAGGATCTTGGCTCCGCATCGGGCGGAACGGTCGCGCCGGTCAAGTTATACGATCCGGACGACACATGGAACCAAGTCGAGTGAGAGGAACGAGGAGAGCCGGGCGCCGGCCAGGGGATGAACCCGGCGCCCGGAACACGATTCTCGCGTCAGGGGGTCGCGGGAATCGTGAGCATTCTGCCGGTTTCCTTTTTGGTCCGGCAAGACAAATAGGCGTATCCGGAGCGCGGCAGGAAACACCCCCAAGCGCATTCTCTTCGTAAAGTTTTGTAGATAGCTCTCGCGCCGCGCGTGCCTGACCTTTTTTTACGAGGCGAAGCGACACTTCTGGTTCCGTTTGCGCGTTACATGGCTAGGAACTGTCCAGGAGCCGAATGAAACAACGCGTGATCGACGCGATTCCAACTGTGGTGCTCGCCGTCCTGCTGCTTCTGCTCTCAAGCCGGGGCGCCTATCCCGCAACGGCGGCCATCGCACCCGCAAGCCATGCCCAGGTCCCAGGCATCCTGGAGCGCTGACTACTCGGCGGCGGCGGTAGCGGGAGCCGCTTTTTTCTTGCTCGCGCGACGTTTCTCGGCAGGTGGTTGCCGGTCGCTCTTCTTCAACGCAGGTAGCACGATCGACAAGACGAACTTTTTCTCGCCGTGCTCGTCGAACTTGATGACGATATATTCGTCGGTGCAGGATACAACCGAGCCGAGGCCGAATTTGGAGTGCTCGACTTGAGCGCCCGTGGCGAATGCGGGTTTCGATGCCATAAGGGGAGGAAATCTCCTGATTTTCCTTCATCATAGCACGTATGTAGCCATCTGGTGCTGGTTGGCAAAACGCAACCTGCTGTGCTGGAGTGGTTTTGAAACATTATGTCTATGCGAAGCGTCCAGAATTGCGTGAATCAGTACGCAGCGGCCCTTAGAATCCTAGGAACGGCGCTCGGAATTACCCTCCTTGTCACAGCACAAAACATAACTGTTCCGCCCAATCCCCGTAAGTTCATTCCAATGCGGCACCCGAAGCCGCCTGCTTCGATGCAGAATGCAACTTCGACGGCCGCCGGGCGTGCCACGGCAGGAATCAAGTCGGCACGTCTGGACCGGTTTGCGCTGATTCTGAGCGATAAGCCAGTGGCTGCGCAATTTCCTTCGCGCCGCCGGATGCACAGCGTGCCCGCGATGCAGGCAGGCCGCAACATCGAAGCCGCGCAGGCAACGCTTGAATCGGCGCTTGCAGCCGCCCGGGGCATCCGAGTTCTTGGGTCGACGAAGATGCTGCTCAATGCGGTGTACGTGTCGGCTCCGGGAAAAACTGTAGAACAGTTGCTTCAGTTTCCGGGAGTGATGCGGGTGGTGCGCATGCAGCCTGTGCACCGGAATCTGAATCTCGCTCTGGGTCTGGTTGGGGTCCCGGGCGCCTGGAACGTGCTCGGTGGGGAGGGCAATGCGGGAACCGGCATGAAGATTGGCATCATCGACACGGGCATCGATAACACCAATCCCGCTTTTCGGGACCCGTCGCTGTCGCCTCCGAGTGGCTATCCGATAGGAGCGGGGACGAATTGGCAGAACTTCGTAAACAACAAAATCATCGTCGCCCGCAGCTATGTGGATCAACTCGTGCTTCCTTTACAACCCGGGGATACGCAGGATCTGTCGCGTCCGGACGATCTTTCGCCGCGCGACCGCGTCGGGCACGGGACCGCGGCCGCCATGATCGCAGCCGGAGAAACGGTCAACGCGCCGCTGGCGCAGATCACCGGCGTTGCGCCGAAGGCGTTTTTGGGCAATTACAAGATCTTCGGCTCGCCCGGCGTCAACGACACCACGTTCGACGATGTCGTGCTGATGGCGCTTGAAGACGCCTTCAACGACGGCATGGACGTCGTGAGCCTCTCGGTGAGTTCTCCGGCGCTGTGGGGCCCCGACGACACCGGTTCGACGTGCGGCGCCAACAGCGGCGTGGCGTGCGATCCACGCGCGCAGGCGGTGAACAACGCGGTCGCAAGTGGCATGACCGTCGTGTGTGCCGCCGGAAATTCGGGTTTCAACGGCTACGCGCCGCCTTCCTACGGCACGATCGAGTCCCCTGGGACCGCGGAAGGGGCGATTACCGTCGGCGCGGTTTACAACGCGCATATCTTCTACCAGAGCATTAGCGTGCCGAATGGCCCGTCGAATCTGCAGGGCATCGCGACGTTCTTCGCCGAAGGCGTTCCCATTCCCGGTGGCCCGTTCACAGCCCCGATGCTCGATGTGCTCACGATCGGTGGCACGAACAATCCTGACGCATGTGCCCCGCTCCCGGCTAATTCGTTGAGCGGCGCCATCGGCCTCATCGGAACGGACGCCAACTGCAATCACCAGACGCAGGCCATCAACGCCCAGAACGCCGGCGCCGTGGCGGTGGTATTTTACCTTCCCAGCGGCAACGACTCTATCTACACGCTGTCGACCGTTCCGGGTGTGGGCATACCGGTCACACTGATCGGCAACTCAGACGCGGTGAACCTGGAGAGCTACTTGAGCTCGAATCCAAAGCACGAGGTCACACTCGATCCCACGCGTGTCGAGACCGACGCCAGTTCCAGCGAGGATTTCATAGCGTACTTCTCCTCGAGGGGGCCAGCGCTCGAAACCGAAGCGATCAAGCCGGAAGTATCCGCCGTGGGAACCGACTTGTATACGGCCGGCCAGAGCTACGACCCGAACGGGGACATGTACGATCCAAGCGGCTTCACCGTCGTCAACGGCACCAGCTTCGCGGCACCGATGGTGGCGGGCGTGGTGGCAATGGTCGAGCAGTTGCACCCGAATCTCACGCCCGGACAGTTAAAGTCGGCGGTCGTAAACACCGCCAACGCGACCGCTGTAGGCGACTACAACTCCTACGGAAATCCGGTCAACGCGGGCGTCGAGACGACCGGCGCCGGTCTGCTAAATGCGCAGGCGGCCGTGCAGACCAACGTGACGATCGAGCCGGCGACGCTCTCGCTCGGTGAGATCTTCAACAATCTTCCACCGAACCAGCAGTTGACCTTCACCAATATCGGCACCTCGCCGGCAAATCTCAGCCTCAGCATCAACGCTTTCTACCCCGACAATACCGACACCCTAACCTTGAGCCAGACCAATTTCACGTTGGCCCCCGGCGCGCAGACGACGATTACCGCTTCGCTGCAGGGCGGCGGCCCGCCCGCACCCGGCGTTTATGAAGGCGACATCGTCGTCAGCGGCGCCTCGCAGCCGTTGGTCATTCCGTATTTGTACGGCGTCAGCGACCAGACCATCTCTAACGCCTTTCCTCTCACCGGCGTCAACTTCACTGGCGCGCCCGGAGATGCGGTAAACGGCTCGCTGCAACTCGAGGTCGTTGACGATCTTGGGTTCCCTCAGAGTGGGGTGCCGGTCGCTTTCTACTCCACCGCAGGCGGAGGCACGATCACGCAGGGCACCGGTACAACCGGCACGGACAACTACGGCATCGCGTATGCCACTGCGCAGATCGGTACACAACTTGGAGCCCAGGAGTTTGCCGCCGACATCGGCAATCCCGCGCTGTTTACGATCTACTTCGAGGGCCGCGCCTTCGCCCTACCGACGATCTCTTCCGGTGGCGTCGTGAACGGAGCCAGCTTTCTGGCGGGGCAGGGTCAGGCGCCCGGCTCCTACATCTCGCTGTTCGGTTCCGGATTGAGCGAAACAACGCAACTGTTCTTTACGCCTTACCTGCCTCTTTCCCTCGGTCGCGTGAGCGTGAGCTTCGACGTACCGTCGGCCGGATTGAGCTTGCCCGGGAGGCTCGTCTTCGTTAGTTCCGGCCAGCTTGACGTCCAAGTGCCCTGGGAATTGGCCGGACAAACTTCGGCGGCGATGAAGGTAAGCATCGACTATGACTCGAGTAATGTGTACACAGTGCCGATCACCCCGTATTCGCCGGGCTTTTTCGAGTACACGGACTCGAGCGGGGCGAAGATGCTGGCTGCGCAGGACGCAAGCTATCACCTGATTGGTTCGGCGAACCCCGCTCACAAGGGCGCGACGATCCTGCTGTACTGTAATGGCCTGGGTCCAGTGGACACACCCGTGCCGAGCGGCGAACCGACGCCGTCGCAGGCGCCGAACACGACGTCCGTTCCTTCGGTGACCATCGGCGGGCAGCAGGCACAGGTGGTTTTTAGCGGGCTGTCACCTGAGAGCATCGGGCTGTATCAGGTGAACGTCGTAGTGCCTACGACAGTGGCCTCAGGACCGCAGCCGGTGGTGCTGTCGATCAACGGATACCAGTCCCAGACGTCAACCATCGTCGTGCAATAACTGACCTCGGACGACGCCATATCTGCCATAATGGCCTGAGGACCGCGGTAGCGAATGGAAGATCTCAAGAAGAAGCTCGAAACCGAGATCGCAGCTCTGGAATACGAGTTGCGCAACGAGTTGCCCAAAGAGATCTTGAAGGCTCGCGCCCACGGGGATCTCAGCGAGAACGCCGAATACCATGCGGCCAAGGAGCGCCAGGGGTTGGTGAACGCGCGCCTGGGGCAGCTTCACGCGCGGCTACGCGAACTGTCGATGGTGGACATGTCGAAGATTCCACGCGATCGGGTTGGTCTGGGTTCGAGCGTAGTCGTGCTCGATTTGAGGAAGGATGAGGAGATCACCTACCGTCTCGTGACGAGCGAGGAGGCCGATGTGCAAAAGGGCCTCATCTCGACGAGTTCGCCGATTGGCCGCGGCCTGTTGGGGAAGAAAGTAGGCGATGTCGTGCGAATCCAGATTCCGGGAGGGTTCCGGGAGTTGGAGATCCTGCAGCTCACGACGATTCATGGCTGAGGCGCCGCCGGGCATGACTCGATCCGCACGCGACTGAAACAGGCGGCGCGGGCCGCGCGGGGAGAAGAAGGACAATGACGTACACACGGGCGATCGGAATCGGGGCAAGCAAAATCATCCGGATGATCGTCCACGGGCTTGCGCTGTCGAAGATCCATCCGAACGTCCTGACG
>DAIDIH010000162.1 GCA_027459465.1 Bryobacterales bacterium
CATGATTCTGGTAGTCGGCAATGTTAAGGGAGGAGTGGGGAAGACCACCCTAGCGGTGAATCTTACGATCGCGCTGACCCGCTCAGGCCGAGATGTTCTCCTCATTGATGGGGATGAGCAAGCAACAGCCATTGCCTTCACCGAACTTCGGAGCACGCAGAAAAATGGCGTGCCAGGCTACACGGCTGTGTCACTACAAGGAGCAGCCATTCGCACCCAGGTGCGCCAGCTCGCCGCAAAGTATTCGGACATTGTGATTGATGTTGGGGGGCGCGATACGGGGAGTTTGCGGGCAGCCCTCACAGTGGCTGACGTAGTTCTCGTTCCCGTTCAGCCGCGCAGTTTTGACCTCTGGGGAGTGGATCAAACTGCCGACCTGGTAAAAGAGGCGCGGGAAATCAATGAGCGACTTCGGGCCATCGCCGTTATTAATGCCGCCGACTCACAAGGGAAGGACAACGAGGCTGCAGCGGAGGCACTGCGCGAAGTAGATGGTATCGAGCTGGCCCCTAGTTTCATTGTGCGCCGCAAGGCATTTCCCAATGCAGCGGCTTCGGGCCTCTCTGTTCTAGAGCACGATGATCCCAAAGCCATCGAAGAATTGAACCGTCTGACGGAATCAATTTTTGTGCATGCAAACGCTATCGGAGCGAAATGAAATGACTATCGCAAAGAATCCTAAGAGAAATCAAACGATCGTGGCGGAAGAGCAGGCTCAAGCATTCATCACTGGAGCTGGGAAGGCTGCTACGGAGGTAGAGCCAGAGCAGAACAAAAAGCCGATCATGATTAGGGTAGACCTCAGTATGCTTAACCGGATTGATCGCGCCGCCAAACGGCTTGGGATCAGTCGCAGTGCCTTCATCGTATCGAGTGCGGCTGTTCGTTTGGAGAGCATGGAATGAAGGGCAACAGCCGTAGCGCCGGCGATCTACTGGCGATCGACAGCGTGGTCACGCCCCGAGTGCGGCGAAGTCTGGTTGGGCCGACACCCATCCAGAACCGCTTGCTTGAAGCTGCAGCTCGCGCGGCCGAGGGCCAGGACGATCAATCGATTCTGTATCAGCACAGCGTTTTTTGCCAGACCTGCCTTCCTTACCGTGACCCAGGCGATAACGTGCGTGTGTGGGAACGGGTCAATGGAAAAGCGCACTTGAAGGTGCTAGCAGGCGAAGCGCTCGATCCCAAAGAAGAACGCTTTGTCGAGTTGGGGCTTCCCTTTGGTGCGAAGTCTCGCATGGTCCTCATGCACATCAACCAGCGGGCGATTCTGGCGCAGTCGCCGGTCATCGAGGTTGAGGATTCACTCACGCAATTCGTTGTCCGGGTTTTGAAGCTGGACCCCAAGGGGCGCAACATCAGGGCCGTCAAAGACCAGCTCTCGCGCCTGGCTGCGTCGACGATACGCCTTGGTGTTATACGTGACGGCCAGGCGATCACGGTCAACTCGAACATCGTGACAGCCTTCAATCTCTGGTTTCCCAAGGATGAGCGCCAGCGCGTTCTCTGGCCCTCCACGGTGTCACTGTCAGTCGAGTACTTTCAGAGCCTGCTGAACCAGGCCGTGCCCGTTAATGAAGAGCACATTGCTGCGCTGTCGCACAGCTCGCTTGCACTCGACATCTACAGTTGGCTCGCGCAGAGGCTCCACCGAATTCCCGTCGAGAAGCCTCAGACCATCTCTTGGTTTGCACTCCATGCGCAGTTCGGCCAGGGCTACGACATCGAGCACATCAGGAAATTCCGCCAGAAGTTCCGGGTCGCTCTAAAAGAAGTCCTGACGATCTACAAAGCCGCTCGCGTTGAGGACGACGAAGCCCGCCCAGCTCGCCGCCACTTCCAGAACGGCAGGATGCTCTGGCGAGAGGAAGCCGTGAAAGGGTTGAAGCTCTCTCACAGCGCTCCGCCGGTTCGCAAGCTGCTCGTATGAGCCACGATCACTTGGGTGGTATGAATCCACCATCTCGTTTGTGGATAAAGGCTTAGCTTTAAAAGTTTTCCACGGCCATTTGGGTACGCAGACCACGGCCATTTGGGTACGGAAACCTATATCTAAATCCTCTATGTCTTCCGCTATCGCTCCAGACAAAAATTGTGCATCTGTGGAAAAAGGAAAGCGGATCTCCCTTTGGTCGGGCCTGCGAGCTGACGCTCGCTCCTCATTGGGAGGGCGCTGAGCGCCCCTCCCAAACCCACCCCGCCAAAATGCAAAAGCCTTTCCAACTAGGCCGGGGTCGAGCCGACTTTTGTGGTCTTCGATTACAACCCCGCTGGAACAAACAAGAAGCCGTCCCAGAAACGCTCGAAGCACCTGGGGCAGGGAAACCCATCATCCAGATCGTGCTGAACCGTGCTGGAACGAGAAAAGAGATTTCTGCAAATGAGCATTGCACCCGACCATGCACGCCGGAATTTTGCCAGCCATCACAACCAACGGCCCTGCGCGAGGAGCAGGGCCGTTGGTTGAAAAGAGACTATGCCCTTACTAACCACCGCTGCTTCTGATTGCATTACCCCTACACAGCGGCATCCTTAGTCTGGCTCTTCTGCGCGTGGTTTGCCCACCTTTTGGATCGAGTACACAGCCCGGCTCAGCTCCGCGATCGCGTTCAGCCGCTCGCAGATGGGCCGACTGGCCCAGTAGTGGTACGTCTCCCGCCGCTGCTCCTCCAGATCGGTAACTTTGCGCAGAGGCCAGTGGAAACGGTCCGGCCTGGTAACCGTCAGAGCCAAGCCTTTGAGAGCAGCTTCGATGCGGCCTGCCAGCCTCAGCATATCGGCGGCCCATCAATCTGCTTCAGGTCCTTCCCGGTGCAGCTCCAGGTCGTGAGATCGGTCTTGAGCATATGCTCGATTACCGCAAATACGTGATACGGCCACCCCACCGGG
The DNA here is from genome assembly GCA_027459465.1 of Bryobacterales bacterium. Classification (GTDB taxonomy): domain Bacteria; phylum Acidobacteriota; class Terriglobia; order Bryobacterales; family Bryobacteraceae; genus JAJYKC01. Next base: position 2,890 of record DAIDIH010000162.1, read on the forward strand.
TCGCAACTGTACAGAATCCTCTGTCCATTGCGGAACTCCACGATATTCCCGTTGGAGTCGGTTTCGAACCGCAACTGATCCTCGTCCCGCACCGGAGTGAACGCCAGATCCGTCATCGCCCACGTCGCCGCCAACCGTTCTCCTGCCTCGATCTCAGTTAGCTTCCTGGCCATCGCTTTGCTGTCCTTTTCTCCCCGAAGGGCGCACGGCTTCGGGCCAGAGCGCCGGGAACAGGTAGCGCTGATTCTCCTCCACACCCTCGCGCAGCAGGGCTGCAATCAGCTTGTTGAAGGCTGGATCCTTCCCGGCCTGTTTTAGGATGAGCTGGCCCAGGACGATAGCGCGGCGGGTGCGATCCTTGCGCTGCCTGGTCTGGTTGCGGGCCAGAAGGAGCTGCCTGCGGTTGTTGAGGACGGCGATCCGCTTCTCCAATTCCGCGACCCGTTGCTCCGGTGTCTCTGTCATGCCTGCTTTCCTCAATTCAGCAAAATCAGTGTACAATGAGTCCCGTAGCAAAGCGAAGGGCGCACTTATGCAAACTTCGTTTGCGTGCGGTCATGGCCTCCAGCCCCGACACCCCCGGAAAGGCGCAGCAGCCCATGGCCATCTACCACCTATCCGTCACCGCCATCAGCCGTTCGGCCGGCCGGACAGCCACCGGCGCGGCGGCCTACCGGACCGGCACCTCGATCCACGATGAGCGCATCGAAGAGACTTTCGACTACACCCGGAAGCGGGGTGTCGAGTCGAAGGCTCTGGTCCTGCCCGGCGGCTACCCGGCCTGGGCTGCTGACCGGTCCCGGCTCTGGAACGCAGTCGAGCAGGCCGAGGTCCGGAAGAACTCGACGGTGGCCCGCGAGTTCGTCCTCGCCCTGCCCGATGGGCTGAACAAGGAAGAGCGCAAGAAGCTGGCCGTCCGGTTTGCCCAGGAACTGGTTGACCGGTACGGGTTCGCCGCCGAGGTGGCGATCCACGCTCCACACCGGGAGGGAGACCGGCGGAACTGGCACGCCCACATCCTATGCTCGACCCGGCGCCTCACCCCTGAGGGGTTCACCGAGAAGACCCGCATTCTGGACAGCGCAAAGACCGGCAGCGCGGAGATCGAGCACTGCCGGGAGCGCTGGGCTGCGCTCGTCAACCAGATGCTGGAGAAGGCCCAGCGCCCGGAGCGCGTCGATCACCGCTCGCATCGCCGGCGTGGCCTGGATGCGATTCCTACGGTTCACGAAGGGCCGATGGTCCGGGCCATGGCGCGGCGCGGCGTGCTGCTGAACCGGGCCGCCGGGAACGCTGAGATTCTGAGCCTGAATTCCGAACTGGCCCAGGCGCAGGCGGAGCTGCAGCTTCAGTCGGCCGCGAACTGGTTCGTGCAGCACGGACACCCGAATCCGCTCACGAATGATCGATACAAAAACAATCCCAGTCTCGCCGTGATGGACACGAAGCAGGAGGCGGGCAACGTTCGCCTGGCTGAAGCCGTCAGAGCGATGTGGATCAGGGCCGGCGAGATCCTCCGCGATTACTTCGCGGCGATCCGGCGCAAAGAGTTGCGAACGAAGCATCCCGACATGCCCGAGGCCGACCTCGAAAACCTGGCTTTGGGA
>DAIDIH010000163.1 GCA_027459465.1 Bryobacterales bacterium
ACTTGCCGGGCTGATTCGCACCGTGAATGCGGATGGTATGGACTTCGGACTCTGGTTCGAGCCGGAGATGGTGAATCCGGATAGCGATCTCTACCGCAAACATCCTGACTGGGTGATGAACTTCCCCGGCCGGCCGCGGAGCGAGGAACGGAATCAATTGGTTCTCAATATGGCGCGCGACGACGTCAAAGAGTACGTGTTCCACGCGGTGGATACCGTTCTTTCGGAGAACAACATCAAGTTCGTCAAGTGGGACATGAACCGGCACTTCAGCGAACCCGGGTGGCCGGATGTCCCGCAAGCCGACCAGAAGGAGATCTGGGTGAAGTATGTTCGAAATGTTTACGAAATTATGGATCGCCTTCGCCAAAAGCACCCGGGGCTCGAAATTGAATCGTGCTCGGGTGGTGGCGGAAGGGTGGACCTCGAGGTCTTGCGCCGCACCGATGAGGTTTGGCCATCCGACAATACCGAGGCCTTCGACCGGCTCCGCATCCAGGAAGGCTTCACGTATTTCTACACACCGAAAGTAATGATGGCCTGGGTGACCGATGTCCCGAACATGAACGGCCGGTCGACTCCGCTGAAGTACCGCTTCCTGGTCGCCATGCAGGGAGCGCTGGCCGTCGGGTCGAACCTGAACAGGTGGTCTGACCAGGATTACGCGCTGGCGGCGAAAATGGTCGCCTATTACAAGTCAATTCGCGAGACCGTGCAACTGGGACGCCTTTACCGGCTTTTCTCGCCGCGCGACGGCGAATTCACCGCGAACCAATATCTCTCCCAGGACGGCAAGCAAGCTGTGGTGTTCGCTTTCCTGCACTCGCAGCAGTACCTCCGTCCGGCGCCGACCGTGCGATTGCGCGGGCTCGGCGCGGACACGATCTATCGGGTAAAGACCATCGACAACAAGCTCATGCGCGCCCAACAGACTTACTCTGGCTCATATCTCATGAACCATGGGATCGACCTTCATCTGACGGGCGACTACGATAGCACGGTCGTGGAATTCGACGCTGCCGACTAAGTCACAGGAGCCATCGCTTCGCCGGAGCGGTTGCAGACCTGAAATCTGCCGCATCCGGAACTACTCGAGCGGCAACCCAACATAGTTCTCCGCCAGCGCCGTCATCGCCGCCCGCGAACTGGTGATGTATTCTAACTCCGCCAACTGCCTCCGGTAGTCGAATGCATTCCCATCGGGCGCGCGATGCAGCAACGTCGTCATCCACCAGGAAAACCGCTGCGCCCGCCACACCCGCCGCAAACACCGCTCCGAATAACTATCGAGCAGTTCCTGCCGACCCGTCCGGTAATAACTCTCCAAAGCCCCGGCCAGCACCCACACGTCCGCCACCGCGAGGTTCAGTCCCTTCGCCCCCGTCGGCGGCACAATGTGCGCCGCATCGCCCGCCAGAAACAACCGCCCGTGCCTCATCGGTTCCACTACCGAACTCCGCATCCCGGTTACGCCCTTCTGCATCACCTCCCCGCGGTTCGGTCGCCAGCCATCAAGCGTTGAAAGCCGGTCGGTCAATTCCTCCCAGATCCTCTCATCCGGCCAACTCTCGATGTCCTCCTCCGGCGCGCACTGCAGATACAACCGCGTCACCGAAGGCGAACGCATGCTGAACAACGCGAACCCACGCTCGTGCAGCGTGTACACCAGTTCCTGGGAACTCGGCGCCGCCCGCGCCAGAATTCCCAGCCACGCGAACGGATACTCGCGCTCATACACCCGCAGACACCCGTCCGGAATCGCCTGCCGGCACACCCCATGCGAACCGTCGCACCCGGCAACGATATCGCACACAACCTCGCACTCCTGCCCGTCCTTCATGTAAGTAATCCGCGGCTGCGAATCACCGTCGCTTACCCTCACTGCGTCGGCCTCGAACTCGATCGGCCGCCCGCTCGCCCTTCGCGCTGCGATCAGGTCCTTCACCACCTCGTTCCGCCCATACACCGTAATCGACCGACCGCCCGTCAACTCCTCGAACCCGATGTGCCGCCGCACGCCCCCGAAGCTGAAATAAATCCCCGCGTGCCGCAAACCTTCCCGTCCGAGCCGCCCGCCCACACCGCTCTCCCGCATCAAATCCACCGTGCCTTGTTCCAGTACCCCGGCGCGCACCCGCTCAATGACATACTCTTCGCTGCGCCGCTCCAGGATCACCGAATCGATCCCGTGAAGATGCAGCAGGTGGCCCAGCATCAGGCCCGCCGGACCGGCGCCCACAATGCCGGCCTGGGTGCGCACCCGCCTCACACCCGCTCCAGAATCGCCGCAATGCCCTGGCCCACGCCGATGCACATCGTGCACAGCGCATACCGTCCGCCGCCCCGCGCCAGTTGATACATCGCCGTCGTCACCAGCCTTCCGCCGCTCGCCCCCAGCGGATGCCCCAGCGCAATCGCCCCTCCCTGCGCGTTCACCTGAGCCGCGTCCTCCGCCAACCCAAGTTCGCGAAGCACCGCCACCGCCTGCGCCGCGAACGCTTCATTTAACTCGATCACATCCATCTGCTCCAACTTCAGGCCCGCGCGCTCCAGCGCCTTTCGCGATGCCGGCACAGGCCCCATCCCCATCACCCGCGGCGCCACGCCCGCCACCGCCGACGCCACAAACCGCGCCCGCGGCTTCAGCCCGTACTTACCCACCGCCGCCTCCGACGCCAACAGCAGCGCACACGCCCCGTCATTCACGCCCGACGCATTCCCCGCCGTCACCGTCCCATCCGCCCGCACCACCGGTCTCAACTTCGCCAGTCCCTCGATCGTCGTCTCCGGCCGCGGATGTTCATCCACCGAAACCTCCACCGCCGGCCCCTTCTTCCTCGCCACGGCTACCGGCACAATCTCCTCCGCGATCCTCCCGTCGTCAATCGCCTTCGCCGCCCGCTGCTGGCTGCGAAACGCGAACGCATCCTGCGCCTCGCGCGAAACGCCGTACTCGCTCGCCACGTTCTCCGCCGTCTCCGGCATCGAATCTGTTCCGTAGGCCTCGTGCATCCGCGGATTCACGAACCGCCAGCCGATCGTCGTGTCCTCCATCTTCTGTCCGCGCGCGAAAGCATCCTCCGCCTTCCCCAAAACAAACGGCGCCCGCGACATGCTCTCCACGCCGCCCGCAATCACCAGTTCCGCCTCCCCGCTCACAATCGCGCGGCACCCGGAGACAAACGCATCCAGGCTCGACCCGCACAACCGGTTCACCGTCACACCCGGCACCCGCTCCGGCAACCCGGCCAGCAGCAGCGCCATTCGCGCCACGTTGCGGTTGTCCTCCCCCGCCTGGTTCGCGCAGCCGTACGTGACATCATCCACCGCGCCCCAGTCCACGCCTGCGTTCCGCTGCATCAGGGCCCGCAGCGGCACAGCCGCCAAATCGTCCGTCCGCACGCCCGCCAGCGCGCCTCCATAGCGTCCGAAAGGCGTCCGGACCGCGTCACAAAGATATGCCGTGTTCATGCCGATTACCGTTCACTTGTACGATAATCGGCGCGGCGAGTCAAGGCAGCATCTGCCCCAGCAGCCGTGCGTGGTCCCGCAACAAAGGCAGCACGCGCTCGCGCAGTTCCTTCTCCGACACCCGCGCCGCGTGCACACCGGAGTTCATCGCCGCCGCCAGGCGCCCCGTCTGCGACACCACCGGAACCGCGATCGACCGCAGCCCAAGCTCCAGTTCCTCGTCCACCAGCGCGTATCCTCGCGTGCGCGCCTCGCCAATCAAAGCCTGCAGCCGCTTTCGGCTCCGCACCGTCTTCGGTGTCAGCGCCTTCAGTTCCACCTTCTTCAAATACGCGCTCAGTTCCTTCCCCGGCAGCGCCGCGAGCATTACCCGCCCCATCGACGTGCAGTAAGCCGGCAGCCTGCTTCCCGCGCCCAGATCGATCGTCATCACCCGCTTCGGCGCCGACCGCGCCAAGTACACAATATCCTCCCCATCCAGTACGCTCACCGAGCACGACTCGTGAATCTGCGCGCTCAACTGCTCTAGCACCGGGACCGCCAGCGCCGCCAGCGAGTTCGACGCCACGAACGAAAACCCCAGCCGCAGCACCCGGGGTGTAAGCTCAAACGCCGGCCCCTGCCGCCCGGCGTAGCCCAACTCCTCGAGCGTTATCAGCAACCGCCTCGTCGCCGCCCGCGATAGCCCGGTCTTCGCCGCCGCCTCGGAAACCGTCAGCCCGCCCCGCGTCCCCGAGAACGCCTCGATCACCTGTAGCCCCCGCGCCAGCGACAAAACAAAATCCGGATCACCTTCGGGGAATGTCATGTGTAAGCCCAGCGTAGCCGATAATCGCACGCCGCGAACACCGCCTTGACATCGCCGCCCGCGCGGGGTCTAATACCGAATAACGCACAGACGAGCGTTAATCGCACAATGCCTTCGTTCCTCCCCCTGCCCGCCGCCGTTGCCGGCCTCATCCACGACGGCGATACGGTCGCCCTCGAAGGCTTCACCCACCTCATCCCCTTCACCGCCGCCCACGAAATCATCCGTCAACAGCGCCGCAATCTCACCCTCATCCGCATGACCCCCGACCTCGTCTACGACCAGATGATCGGCGCCGGCTGCGCCTCCAAACTCGTCTTCTCCTGGGGCGGCAACCCCGGCGTCGGCTCCCTCCATCGCCTCCGCGACGCCGTCGAAAACGGCTGGCCCAACCCCCTCGCCCTCGAAGAACACAGCCACGCCGCCATGGCCAACGCATACGCCGCCGGCGCCTCCGGCATGCCCTGCGCCTTCTTCCGCGGCTATCTCGGCGTCGGCCTCCCCGAGGTCAACCCGAACATCCGCTTCGTCTCCTGCCCCTTCACCGGCGAAACGCTCGCCTGCGTCCCCGCCCACCGCCCCGACGTCGCCGTCGTCCACGCGCAAAAAGCCGACCGCGCCGGCAACGTTCTTCTCGAAGGCATCGTCGGCGTCCAAAAGGAAGCCGTGCTCGCCGCCCACCGCTCGCTCGTCACCGTCGAAGAAGTCGTCGACGATCTCAACCCCGCCAGCCCCAACTCCGTCGTCCTCCCCTCCTGGACCATCACGGCCATCGCCCACTCGCCCGGCGGCGCGCGCCCCTCCTACGCCCACGGCTACTATTCGCGCGACAATTCTTTCTATGTGAACTGGGACGCGATCTCCCGCGACCGCGCCTCCTTCACCCAATGGATGAGGGAAAACGTCCACGCCCGGCGCACCGCATGAACTACTCCGCCAACGAAATGATGACCATCGCCGCGGCCCGCGCTCTCTCCGACCGCGACGTCTGCTTCGTCGGCATCGGCCTCCCCTCCGCCGCCTGCAACCTCGCCCGCCTCACTCACGCCCCCAACCTCGTCCTCATCTACGAATCCGGCACCATCGCCACGCGCCCCTCCGTGCTCCCTCTCTCCATCGGTGACGGCGAACTCTGCCGCACCGCCCTCACCACCGTCTCGGTCCCCGAAATGTTTCGATACTGGCTCCAAGGCGGACGCATCACCGTAGGCTTCCTCGGTGGCGCGCAGGTCGACCGTTTCGGCAATCTCAACAGCACCGTCATCGGCGAATACAGCCGTCCGAAAGTCCGCCTCCCCGGCGCCGGCGGAGCCACCGAAATCGCCACCTCCTCCGGCCGAATTTTCATCGTCATGCGCCACCACCCCCGCGCGATGGTCGAAAAGCTCGACTTCCTCACCACCCTCGGCCATGGGCCCACCGGCATCGAGCGCCGCCAACTCGGCCTCCAAACCGCCGGCCCCACCCTCCTCGTAACCGACCTCGCTATCCTCGAACCCGCGCCCGATACCAAGGAATTCACCGTTACCTCCCTGCACCCCGGCGTCACGCGCGATCAAGTCCGCGCCAACACCTCCTGGGACGTGAAATTCGCCCAGTCGCTAAACGAAACCGCGCCGCCCACCGCGCTCGAACTCGAAACGCTCCGCGACCTCAACGCCCGCACGGCCCAAGCCCACGGCGCCGCGCCCGCGCTCACCTGAACCGTGAAAGGATATGGAATGAAGATCTATCCCCGTCCCGAGCCCGGCGATCAGCCCAAGCTGCTCCACCCGCCTTATCAATCCACCATCCGCCGCGCCCCCGCCCTCGCGCCCGTCCGCATCCCGCACACGCTCTCCGAGCTCACCGGGCCCGTCTTCGGCGACCACGCCCTCGGCGAAACCGACAACGACCTCACCCGCCATCACCCCGGCGATCCGCTCGGCGAACGCATCGTGGTCGCCGGCCGCGTGCTCGATGAAGACGGCCGGCCCATCCCCCACACCCTCATCGAAGTCTGGCAAGCCAACGCCGCCGGCCGATACCGCCACAGCCGCGACAACCACCCCGCCCCGCTTGACCCCAACTTCACCGGCGCCGGCCGCGCCCTGACCGACGAAAACGGCAACTACCGCTTCCTCACCATCAAGCCCGGCGCCTACCCCTGGCGCAACCACCACAACGCCTGGCGCCCCGCCCATATCCACTTTTCTCTCTTCGGCCCCTGCTTCCTCACGCGCCTCGTCACACAGATGTACTTCCCCGACGACCCTCTCATCCCCCACGACCCCATCCTCCAATCCATCCCCAACGAAAGCGCGCGCCGGCGCCTCGTCTCCCACTTCGACTTGAGCCTCACCGAACCCGAGTGGGCCCTCGGCTACCGCTTCGACATCGTGCTCCGCGGCCGCCACGCCACGCCCTTCGAGGACCAGCGATGAACCCGCCCCGATTCGTCGCGATGCCCTCGCAAACCGTCGGCCCGTTCTTCCACTTCGGCATCACCACCGATCCCGATCTCGGCGATCTCGCCGCAACCGCCGCCCAAGGCGAGCACATCGAACTCCGCGTCCGCCTCCTCGATGGCGACGGCGCACCCATCCCCGACGGCATCGTCGAACTCTGGCAGGCCGACTCGACCGGCAAATACGCTCACCCCAACGACGCGCGCGACCGCGAACCCGACCCCGCCTTCCGCGGCTTCGGCCGCCTAGCCACCGGCGACGACGGCGCCTGCACTTTCTCCACCGTCCGCCCTGGCCGCGTCCCCGGCGCAAATGGCGCCTGGCAGTCGTCCCATATCAACGTCTGGGTCTTCGCCCGCGGTCTGCTCCGCCATCTCTGCACCCGCATTTACTTCGACGACGACCCTACTCTCGCCGAAGACCCCGTCCTCTCCCTCGTACCCGCCGAACGCCGCTCCACCCTCCTCGCCCATCGCGATGAAGAGTACGGCTGCTGGTCCATCGACCTCCATCTGCAAGGCGAATCCGAAACCGTCTTCTTCGAGCTATAGGAACCCTCTCTTGTCCTCCCGCCTGATCCGCAGCCTCGCCACCACCCCCGAACTCGACGACCTTTTTTCCGACTCCTCCGTTCTCTCCGCACTGCTCGCTTTCGAAACCGCGCTCGCCCGCGCGCAAGCCCGTCTCGGCCTCATCCCCGCCTCCGCTGCCGCATCCATCGCCCAAGCCGCGGACGCCGCCTCCTTCGACGCCGCCTCTATCGCCACCGCCGCCCGCCGCGCCGCAACTCCGGCCATCCCACTCGTCAACGCCCTCACCGAACGCGCCCGCGAAATCGACGAACCCGCCTCCCGCTACGTTCACTACGGCGCCACCAGCCAGGACGTTGTCGACACCGCCATCGTCCTGCTCCTCAAACGAGCCGGGCCGATCCTCGCGCAAGATCACGCGCGCCTCGAAGCCGCTCTCCGCAACCTCTCCGAAACCCACGCGGCCACCGTCATGCTTGCACGCACCGTCCTCCAACCCGCCCCGCCCATCACCTTCGGCTACAAAACGGCTGCCTGGTACGGCCTCGTCCATCGCTCCTGGCGCGCCGTCGCCTCCTCCTTCGCCGAAGTCCTCCAACTGCAATTCGGAGGCGCTGCCGGAACGCTGGCTTCCTACGGCGCCCAAGGCCCCGAACTCGCCGACGTTCTGGCCGCCGAACTCGGTCTCCCGCCCGCGCCCCCGCCTTGGCACACGTCCCGCGACCGCCTCGCGTCGCTGGTCGCTGCCCTCGGCATCTACACGGCCGCGTTAGGCAAGATCGCCCGCGACGTCTCTCTCCTCATGCAGCACGAAGTTGCCGAAGCCGCCGAATCCGGCGGCGGTTCCTCCGCCATGCCCCACAAACACAACCCCTCCGGCTGCGTCCTCGCGCTGGCCGCTGCGACCCGCATGCCCGGTCTCGTCGCAACATTTTTGTCCGAAATGATTCAGGAGCACGAACGCGCAGCCGGCCCCTGGCAAGCCGAGTGGGAAACCCTCTCCTCCTGCGTCCAAACCGCCGGCAGCGCCCTCTCGGCCCTCGCCGAAGCCATCTCCACCCTCACCGTCTTCCCCGAACGCATGCGGGAAAACCTCGCCTCGACCCTTGGCGCCGTCTACGCCGAAAAACTCGCCGTCGCCCTTGCTCCCAAAATCGGCCGCGCCGAAACGCAGCGTCTCCTCTCGGAAGCCGTCCGTCAGGCCATTGAAACAACCCGGCCCCTGCGCGAAGTCGTTGCCACTCACCCTGTTCTCTCCACGCTCCTCACCCACGCCCAGATCGAATCTCTCGACCTCCCCGAAGACTATCTGGGCGCAACCGAACTCTTCCGCCACCGTCTTCTCGAACAATAGGAACTGATATGCCTGTCCTCCAAACCGGCGCCCTGCGCCAATATTACCGGCTCGACGGCGCAGACGATCGTCCCGTCGTCGTCTTCTCGCATTCCCTCGGCTGCGACCATACCCAGTGGGACCCGCAAGCCGCCGCTCTCGCCCCGCACTTCCGCGTCCTTCGCTACGACACTCGCGGCCACGGCGCCACCGATGCCACGCCCGGCGAATACTCCATCGAACTCCTCGCCCGCGACTTCCTCGCCCTCGCCGACTCGCTCTCCATCCCCCAGTTCGCCTTCTGCGGCCTCTCCCTTGGCGGCATGATCGGCCAGTGGATCGCCATGCACTCGCCCTCGCGCCTCTCCCACCTCATCCTTGCCAACACCTCCGCGCGCTTCCCCGACCCCGCACCCATGGAAACCCGCCGCCGCACCGTCCTCGAACAAGGCATGCCCGCCGTCGCCGATGCCGTCCTCGGCCGCTTCTTCACCCCCGCCAACCTCGCCGCCAATCCTCCCGCCGTAGCGCGTACCCGCCGCGTTCTACTCTCCACCGACCCAACCGGATACGCCGGATGCGCCGCCGCCGTCCGCGACATGGATCACACCGCCGGCCTGTCCTCCATCGCAACACCCACCGTCATCGTCGTTGGCGATCACGACGTCTCCACACCCTGGTCCGGTCACGGCGACGCCCTCGCCCGCGGCATCCCGCACGCCAAGGTCGAACGCCTTCCCACCGCCCATCTGTCGAACCTCGAGACGCCCCACTCCTTCAACGCCGCCCTCTTCCGCTTTCTCCTCCCCACTCCGGCCGCTTCCTTCGAACGCGGCCTCGCCCGCCGCCGCGCCGTCCTCGGCGACGCCTATGTCGACCGCGCCCTCGCTTCCACCACCCACTTCAACAGTTCCTTCCAGGAACTCATCACCCAATACGCCTGGGGCGCCGTTTGGCAGCGCCCTGGGCTTGACGACCGCACGCGCCGCCTCCTCGTCCTCACCGCCGCCGCAAGCCTCGGCCGCTGGGAGGAGTTCCGCCTTCACGTCCGCGCCGGCCTCGCCCACGGCCTCGAACCCTGCGACATCGAAGAAACGCTCCTGCAAGCCGCCATCTACGCGGGCGTGCCCGCCGCTAACACCGGATTCCACATCGCCGCCGAAGAAATCGCCAAAGCCTGACCATGCAACGCACCCGTCCACCCTTCCGCGCCGACCACGTCGGCAGCCTCCTCCGCAGCCCCGAACTCAAGGATGCCCGCGCCCGCCGCGAACGCGGAGAAATCACCGCCGCCGAACTCAAATCCGTCGAAGACTCAGCCATCGTCTCGCTCATCGCGAAACAAGCCGGAGTCGGCCTTCGCTCGGCCACCGACGGTGAGTTCCGCCGAGCCATGTGGCACTTCGACTTCCTCGAACGCCTCGACGGCTGCGAGCCCTACACCCCCGACGCTGGCATCGCCTTCAAAGGAACTGCCACCAAAGCCAAAGGCGTCCGCGTCGTCGGAAAACTCGGCTTCTCCACCCACCCGATGCTCGATCACTTCCGCTTCCTCCGCGATCACATCACCGCCGCCACGCCGAAGATAACCATCCCCTCCCCGAGCGTCCTCCACTTCCGCGGCGGCCGCAAAGCCATCAGCGAAGCGGTCTATCCGAACCTCGACGATTTCTACTCCGATCTCGGCGCCGCCTACAATCGCGCCGTGCACGCCTTCGCCCAGGACGGCTGCCGCTACCTGCAGCTTGACGAAACCAACCTCGCCTACCTCTGCGACCCCGAACAACGCGCCTTAGTCCGCGCCCGAGGCGAAGACCCGGACCAACTCCCCGCAACCTACGCCCGCATGATCAACGCCGCCATCGCCGGCCGCCCCGCGGACATGACCATCACCATGCACCTCTGCCGCGGCAACTTCCGCTCCAGTTGGATCTCGCAAGGTGGCTACGAACCCGTCGCCGAAATCCTGTTCAACGAAATCGGCGTCGATGGCTACTTCATGGAATACGATTCGGACCGCGCCGGCGGTTTTGAGCCCCTCCGCTTCGTCCCCAAAGGCAAGACCGTCGTCCTCGGCCTCGTCACCTCAAAAACCGGCGAGCTCGAACCGAAAGACGAAATCAAGCGCCGCATTGACGATGCCGCCCGCTATCTCGACCTCGACCAACTCTGCCTTAGCCCCCAGTGCGGCTTCGCCAGCACCGAAGAAGGGAACTTACTCACTTACGACCAGCAGTGGGCTAAACTCGCCCGCATCGTCGAAATCGCCAACGAGGTCTGGCGCTAGCCCTGTCCGGGAAACCCGCTTAGTCCAGCCTTTTCTGGAACCGCAACACGCTCAGGCCGAGGATCGCGACGCCGTATATCAGCAGCGCAACCATGTCCTGCCACAACAACAGAGCCCCGGAGCCTTTCAGAAAAATACTTCGGACAATCTCCATGAAGTACCGCAGCGGGTCGAGGTAAGTCAGGTACTGAACCGGAAGCGGCATGTTGCGGATAGGAAACGCAAATCCGCTCAACATGAACGCTGGCGCCGTGAAGAAGAACGTCGACAGCATAGCTTGTTGTTGAGTTCGTGAAATGGTAGAGATAAATAGCCCGGCGCCGAGGGTCGTCAACAGGAACAGGACCGAAGAGCCGAGCAATAGCAGAAGACTTCCGTGCAGTGGTGTCTTAAAGATCAGTTGCGCGGCTGACACAACCAGGATGACATCGGCCAGTCCGAGCGCCGCGAATGGCAGGGTTTTCCCCAGAATGATCTCAACCGGTCGAACCGGGGTCACCAGTAGTTGCTCCATCGTCCCCAGTTCCTTCTCGCGCACCACCGCCTGCGCCGTCAGCGCCAGTGTGACGATCATGATGATGTTCACTACTACGCCCGGAATGAAATAATTCCGGCTCTTGAGATCCGGATTGAACCACACGCGCGGGCGCGCCACAAGATTCGGTGCTGATACATTCGGCGTTGCCGTTGCCGATTGCGACAGAATCCGCATGTTCTGCTGATCCGCCATCACTTTCCCGGAATACGCCGAAATCGTCGACGAGATGTAACTCGACAGTAGCGACCCGGTATTCGAATCCGAACCGTCCACCAGGACTTGAACCGGCGCCGGCTCCCCGCGCAGGATTCTCCGCTCGAATTCCGGCAACACGCGAACGACGGCCTGCGCGTCGCCCGCATCCAGAAGCCGCTGTACCTCGCCTTCGCTGTCAGGTGTCGCCACAATACGGAACCGTGGAGATCCCTGAAAGCTCGCTAGCAGATCCCTGCTCGCCGGCGTTCGGTCCAGGTCCATCCACGCGATCAG
>DAIDIH010000164.1 GCA_027459465.1 Bryobacterales bacterium
CTTCATCCACTCGATGCGGCGCATGTACTCGTCCCGGGTGTACTGCCGCCGCATTCGCGACAGTACCGCGGTGGAACCGGACTGCACGGGAAGATGAACGTGGTTGCACAGCGTGGGGAATTCGTCGATGGCGTCGATGATGTCGCGCACGAAGTCCCGCGGGTGCGAAGTAGTGAAGCGCACGCGGCGGAGGCCGTCCACCTGCGCCATCCCGCGGAGCAGGCGGGCGAAGTCCCAGCCGGCCTCCGATGGATCCCGGTAGCTGTTCACGTTCTGGCCGAGCAGTTGGATTTCGGTGTAGCCCGCTGCGGCGAGTTGCCGCGCTTCGGCCATCACGCTCGAACTGGTGCGGCTGCGTTCCGGACCGCGCGTGAACGGCACCACGCAATAAGCGCAGCTTTTGTCGCAGCCTTCGATAATGGTGATGTAGGCGCGGTGGGGATTGTCGCGCCGCGTGTACGGCGTGTCGAAGGTTTCGTCCGTGTCCAGGCTCAAGCCGGTGACGCGCCGGCCGCCGTTCTCAATCTGCACGAGGAGTTCCGGCAGCCGTGTGTAGCTGGCCGAGCCGGCCACAAGGCTGACGTGGGGAGCGCGTTCGAAGATCCGCTCCCCCTCTTGTTGCGCCACGCAGCCCAGAACGCCGAATACCTTGCCCTTGCCCGCTTCGCGCTTGAACTGCTGCAGGCGATGGAACACCTTCTGCTCGGCCTTATCGCGGATGCTGCACGTATTGTAGAGCACGAGGTCTGCCGCTTCCGGGCCTTCCACCTGCGAATAGCCGCGGGCCAGCAGCGTGCCCGTGACTTTCTCCGAGTCGTGGGCGTTCATCTGGCAGCCGAAGGTTTCGATGTAGAAGGTCTTCATGGGGAGCGTCCGCGAACCTCGAGGCCTACCTGTGGCCGAAATACATCAGCCAGCCGATGACGAACACCGAGCCAAGGAAGTAGGCGAAGCAGCGCAGGCCGTACTGAAGCCGCTCCTTGTCTGTCTTCTTGGTGACAATGCCGAGAACGATCGAGCTGAATAGAGCGAACAGGAGGGCCGCTTCGAAGTGGGAGACGAGATTCAGTTTCGGCATCAGTCCTTCTTTCCTACCGCGATCTCGTAAGCGTCGGTCAAGGCAAGCACATTCAGCAGGCCGGCGGCGACGAGAAATTTCGCGCCATAGTCATGCACGTGTCCGGCGACGTCGGGCTGGGCATAGCCGAGCCAAACCGCAAGGAAGTAGAGAATTCCCGAGCAGAGGTCGCCGATGAAGCCGCCGGTATAAATGATCGTGGTTAGCAGGTCGCCGGTTTGGGGTTGGAACATCGGCCCGCGCATCATCAGGCCAAGGACGAACATCATGATCACGCTGAGGCTGATCAGCGCGCCCCGCCCGCGCCGGCGCAGCAGAAAATGGCCTCCGCCGGGGATGAGCCAGCCGAGGGCCACCACGGGAAGCCAGGCGCGGAAAGCAGGCGCAGAAGCCCCGCCGGGCGTGTTTGCGTTCGCCATATTTTCTATTCTAACGCGGCCCGGAAACATTCTCCCGAGCCCGTATTCATGCGGGTTTCGTGCCCCGGAAGTCTGGGGTTTTTCATCCGGGTTCCACCGACTGGGTTATCCTAGGAGCAGTGAAACAGACGCTGTTCTTGAGCCCGCCGTCCCTTGAGGGCTTTGATGGAGGGGCCGGCGCGCGGTATCAAGCTAAACGTGAGATCACATCTTACTGGTTCCCGACCTGGCTTGCCCAGCCCGCGGCATTGGTGACGGGCAGCAAGCTGATCGACGCTCCGCCGCATGGGCAGACCATGGAGGACGTGCTCTCGGTGGTGAACAACTACGAATTGTTCATCCTGCACACAAGTACGCCAAGCCTGAACAACGACATTCGCTGCGCCGAGGCGATTAAGGCGAAGAATCCGAAGGCGAAAGTCGGATTCATCGGAGCGCATGTCGCCGTTCTGCCGCACGACACGCTTCGCCAGGCGCCCAATATCGACTTCGTGTGCCGCAATGAGTTCGACTACACGTGTCTCGAACTGGCTGAGGGAAAGCCTTGGGACGAAATCGCCGGTCTGAGTTACCGCGATGAGTCAGGACGTATCCGCCACAATCCGGAGCGTGAACTGATTCACGACTGGGACTCGATGCCGAGTGTGTTACCTGTCTATCATCGCGATCTGCAGATAGAAAAATACTTCATTGGGTACCTGCGTCATCCGTACGTGTCGTTCTACACCGGCCGCGGTTGCCCGGCCAAATGCACGTTCTGCCTGTGGCCGCAGACCATCGGGGGCCATGCCTACCGCACGAAGTCTCCCGGCGCCGTTCTGCGCGAGATCGAGCGGGGCAAGGAGCTATTCGGCAGCCGCGTGCGCGAGTGGATGTTTGACGACGACACATTCACGATTAACAAGGCGCGCGCGGTTGAGATCGCCAAGGGTATGAAGAAACTCGGGCTGACGTGGTCCTGCAACGCCCGCGCCCATCTCGACTATGAAACCTTGCGCCAGTTGCGCGACAACGGCCTCCGGCTTTTGCTGGTGGGTTTTGAGTCCGGCAATCAGCAGATCCTCAACCGGATGAGGAAGGGGCTCACCATCGCCACCGCGCGGGAGTTCATGAAGAACTGCAACCGGCTCGGAATCCGCGTGCACGGTACGTTCATGATCGGGCTGCCGGTGGAGACGGAGGAGACCATCGACGAGACGATCCGGTTCGCCGAGGAACTGGATCCGTTTTCGATTCAGGTTTCGATCGCCGCGCCCTACCCCGGCACGGAGTTGTACCGGCAGGCGATGGAAAACGGCTGGGTGGACAGCAGCGCGCTGATCGCCAACAATGGCATTCAAATCTCGACGCTGCGCTACCCGCACCTGTCGCCCGAGGCGATCGAAGACGCGGTGGAGCGGATGTACCGGCGCTTCTACTTCCGTCCGCGGCCGATCCTGCGGTTCGTTTGGGAGATGTCGCGCGACGCGCAGATGCTGCGCCGCCGCTTGAGGGAAGGCCGGGAGTTCTTCGGTTATCTGAGGGAGCGGCGGAAAACCGTCCGCGCCCGGCAGCAAAGCGCCGGCACGAGCGCCCCGGCCACCGCACAGTAGATCTGCCTTTCATGCCCCCGTCCGCACCAACGAAACCGGAGCGTGCGCTGTCTCTCACCGCGAAGACGCGGCTGTTCACGCTCATCGTCATCGTAAGCAACGTGATCGGAAATCTCGCGCTGAGCCACGGGCTGCACAACACGGGAAGCCTGGTCGGCGGCCCCGCTCTCGGCTATATCCGGGTGCTATTCAATCCTTGGGTCGCCCTCGGCGTCGTGTTCCTGATCGTCTGGTTCCTCTCGCACATGACTTTGCTGAGCTGGGCCGACTTAAGCTATGTGCTTCCTGTCACTGCGATCGGCTATGCGCTGATCGCGCTTGGGGGGCGCGTTTTTCTGCATGAAACGGTCTCGCTCATCCGATGGGGCGGCATTGCATTCATCGTGTGCGGGGTCAGCCTTGTGGGTGGCACCGATCCGCGGGCGACGCCAGGGAAAAAGCAGCTATGAAGTGGCTTATTCTCGCCATCGTCATCGTCTCGACGACGTTCGGGGATGTTCTGCAAGCCCTCGGCATGCGCCGGCACGGCGAGATCGACGACTTTCGCCCCGACCACCTCGGCCGGCAGGCGCTTCAGGCCATTCGCAACCCCGCCATCGGCGGCGCCGTTTTCGCCATGACCGTCGCGTTTTTCAGCTTCATGGCGCTGCTGTCGGTGGCCGACGTCAGTTTCGCGTCGCCGGCCACAGCGGGAAGCTACGTGCTCGACACCATCCTGGCGCGCACCTTGCTCAAGGAACACATCGACACGCGACGCTGGGCGGGCGCCGCGCTGGTAGCTTTCGGCATCTTCCTGCTCTCGCGCTGAGAGTCAGGCTGAGAAGGCATCCTCGACCGCGGCCGCGAAAGACAGCAGGCGCGCCTCATCGAACGCCTTGCCGACGATCTGCAGCCCGATCGGCAGCGCGCCCTTGGGCACAGGACAGGGCACGGACATCGCCGGCAGGCCCGTCACGTTGATCGCGCGCATCGTTCGCGTCGCCGCCAGACGCGTGTCCGTCCGTTTCCCGCTCAGGTCCACCTCGCTCTGGCCGATGCGCGGCGCCGGCATGGGCGTCGCGGGCGCGAACAGGAAATCCACTTTGTCGAACACCGCGCGAAATTCCCGGCACAGCGGCCGGCGCAACCTTTGCGCGTCGACATAATCGGGGCCCGAGATTATCAGCCCCTGCTCGAGCAGCGCGAAGACATCGTCGCCGAACAGTTCCCGCCGCGCCATCCGGTGGCGGTAGACAGCCGTTGCCTCGGCAAGCAGGATCGTCCGGGCGATGGTGTTCAGCGCCTCCATGTCCGGCAGGCCCACCGACACGATCTTCGCGCCGAGGCTTGCCATCCGCTGCGCGGCATCGAGGATGGCGGCCTGCGTTTCGGGCGCGATTTCGTCGAAGTAGAAATTCCGCGGCATGCCGATCCGGAGCAGGCGAAAATCAAGCGGACGCGGGGCGTAACTCGTCCGCGGGCGGTTCACGCTGGCCGGGTCGCGCGCGTCAAAGCCCGCCATGGCATCCAGCATCAGCGCGACATCGGCCACCGTCTGGGCCATCGGGCCGGCGTGATCGAGCGTCAGGCCGAGCGGTTGAATGCCATAGGTGCTGACGAGGCCGTAGGTCGGCTTCAAGCCCGTGATGCCGCAGAACGAAGCGGGAATGCGGATCGAGCCTCCGGTGTCAGTGCCGGTGGCGCCGAGCGCCATGCCGGTCGAGACCGCCGCGCCCGACCCGCCGCTCGAGCCTCCGGGAATGCAGCGCGGATCGTGCGGATTGCGCACCGCGCCGAAATGCGGATTGTTGCTCGTGATGCCGTAGGCCAACTCATGTAGTCCGGTCTTGCCCAGCATCACCGCGCCGGCGTTCTCCAGGCGCTCGGCGACAGCGGCGTGCACGTCCATCGGGTCGTTGGCGAACAAAGGCGAGCCGCAGGTGGTGCGCACGCCGCGTGTGCGGATCAGGTCCTTGTGTGCGATGGGGATGCCGTGGAGCGGCCCGCGGTCGCGCCCGGAAGCGAATTCCGCATCCAGCGCGGCCGCGCGTTCCAGGGCCTGCGACGCGGTCACGGTCACGAAGGCATTGAGCTTGGGATTATCTTCCTCAATCCGGTCCAGGCAGCGCTGTGTCAGTTGGACGCAAGTGGTCTCGCGCCGCCGGAGGGCATGGCTGGCTTCGACGATGGTCACTCGGCGCCTCCGTTGGCGCGATAGGTCAACGCGATCGGCGCGTCCGAGGGCAGACGTTCGCTCAGTGCCCTTAAACGCGCGGCCAATTCCTCTACGATTTTTCGATTTTGTTCGGAGGGGGAATCCGTTCGCCCGGCGGGCGGTGCGCTATCTTCCTCGGCTGGCATCAGCCGCGATGATAGCGCACCTGTTCCGGCGGGGTTGGTGGGACTACTTCACCTGGATGGCGCGGGCCGGAAGGCCGATGAACTGCACGCCCGACAGCACATGCACGCCGCCCTTTTCGCTGAACATCAGCGCGGCGTCGGAGTGGTTGCCGTTCAGTGTCACCGGTGTGCTGAACACCATTGCCGAGCTGTGGCCGCCGTTGCCCTGGATCATGAGCAGCCCGGTTTCCGAGTACGGCTGCACGCGGTACTCACCGGCGGGCAGTTTGGTCGTGCCCGCGACGAATTCGAACGGCACCTTCACCACCAGCGTCGCGTCACCGGCCGCATGCAGCGCCACGCTGCCCGCGCCCAGCATCAAAGCCGCCATCGCACACAATTTCTTCATGCGAGTCATGTTGGTTTTCTCCTTTTTCCTTAAGTCTTGGGATTCGATTTGCGCCCGCTCCGTTGACACGGAACTCCTGCGCGGAAATCTCCGGGGAAACCGTTCCGGCGCCGGGACGCAGAATGGGTCTCGAGCGTCAGAAAACGGCGAAAAATACGGGGGTTTCTGCGAGGAACCTACAGGAAGTCGGCGGGGACCCGCCGGGCTTTGGGAAGCGACTGCTTGTTCGCTTTCGCGCCGGCGTTATTTACTACGTTTCCAGGATAAACGAGTAAGAATAGTACGTCCAATAGATATCTTCTATCTATTAGATATGTCCTGTGTTTTCAACGCGCGCGGCCTCCCGCGCGGACCCGGTGCGACGCTGTTCCGAACACGTTTCGGGATTGATAAGCTGGAGTGGCCATTATGTTTCAAATTCAACGCGCTTCTCCTGTTTGCGACGTCGTGGTGATCGGCTCCGGAGCCGGCGGCGGAACGGTGACGCAGGTTCTGACTAACATGGGCGTTTCGGTGGCGTTGCTCGAAGCAGGCCCGATGCTGCATCCCGCGAAAGACCTCAAGGAGCACATGTGGCCTTATGAGGTCAGCCACCGCGGCGCGGGTCCGGGAGGAGCCGCTTATTTCGGCCGTGACCCCTATCCTTTCGGCTATTTCGCGGCTTCGTTCGGCGATTGGAAACTGGAAGGTGAGCCGTATACCGTCGCGCCGGGGAGTAAGTTCGACTGGTTCCGTTCGCGCATCCTCGGTGGGCGCACGAACCACTACGGCCGTTTCTCGTTCCGGTTTTCGGATTACGATTTCAAGCCATATTCCCGCGACGGCTTGGGCACGGACTGGCCGATTTCTTACGACGACATCGCGCCCTACTACTCGAAGGCCGAGGCGTTCATCGGCGTCACAGGGACGAAGGAGAACATCCGCAGCACGCCCGACGGAGTTTTCCAGACACCCCCTCCACCGCGCGTTCATGAAGCGCTCGTCAAGCGCGCCTGCGACAAACTAAACATTCCTTGCATTCCGAACCGCATGGCGGTGATCACGCACGCCACCAACGGCCGCCCGGCGTGCCACTACTGCGGCCAATGCGGCCGTGGCTGCATGACGGCCTCAAACTACGCCTCCAGTTATGTGCAGGTGATTCCCGCGATGAAGACCGGACGCCTGAAACTGTTCACCAACGCCATGGCGCGCGAGTTGATCACGAACGATGAGGGCCACGTCACGGCCGTCTCCTACATCGACAAAGACACGCGCCAGGAACGGATGATCCGCTGCCGGACCGTCGTTCTGGCGGCGAGCGCGTGTGAATCGGCGCGCCTGCTGCTCAACTCGAAATCGTCCCGTTTCCCGAATGGCCTTGCGAACGGCTCCGGCATGGTCGGCCGCAACCTCACCGATTCGGTCGGCTACGATTTGGGCGCACGCATTCCGGCGCTCGAAGGCATGCCCAAGTACAATTCCGACGGTATGGGCGGCATGCACATGTTCGTTCCTTGGTGGAACTGGGAAAAGAAGGGCCTCGATTTTCCGCGCGGATATCACATCGAAATCGGCGGCGGCTTCGGCATGCCGGAGTGGGGCGACTTCCACGACGTCTGTGACCACCACGAAGGCTACGGCGCGGGCCTGATGGATGCCATTCAGAAGGACTACGGCGTGTGGGCCGGCCTGAGCGGCCGCGGCGAGATGATCCCCAACGACAGGACCTACTGCGAAATCGACCCCGACGTGGTGGACCGCTACGGCATCCCGGTGCTGCGCTTCCACTTTCGGTGGAGCGACTACGAATACAAGCAGGTCAATCACATGCACGAGACGTTCCGCTCGATTCTCGAAACCATGGGCGGAGTCGTCGACGGGCCGAAGCACCTGGACGATCCGACGAAGGCGATCTCGGTCGGTGGCACGATCATCCATGAGGTCGGCACCACGCGCATGGGCGTCAACCCATCCACTTCCGTGTTGAACAAGTACTCGCAGGCACATGAAGCGAAGAATCTGTTTGTCGCCGACGGCGGGCCGTTCGTGAGCAATCCGGATAAAAACCCGACGCTCACGATCTGCGCGCTGGCCTGGCGGACGGCCGAATACCTGGCGGAAGAAATGAGGAAGGGCAATGTCTGACTATTCATCGAAGCGTGGCGCTGTTTCCCGGCGCAATCTCCTGCAGGGCATGGCCGTCACAGCCGCGGCGGTAAGCGGCGTGACTCCCGCGATGGCGCAGAGGGCGCGCCAGAAGGTGGAGGAAGAACGGAAAGCAACGGGTGGGTATCAGCCCAAGGCCCTTACCGATCACGAGTACGGCACGTTGCAGAAACTGGCCGATTGGATCATTCCGGCGGGTGCGAACACGCAAGGCGCGCTGAAGGCCGGCGCGGCCGATTGGATCGACCTGATGTCGAGCGAGAGCGAGGAAATGCTGGGCATTTACACCGGCGGGATTTTCTGGCTCGATGCGGCCATGCGCCGCATGCACGGCAAGAATTTCGCCGATGCGACGGAAGCCGATCAGCGCGAACTGCTCGACCGGATCGCTTACAAGAAGAACGAGAGTCCGGAACTCGGGCCCGGCATCCGCTTCTTCGCGTGGGCGCGGAAGATGGTGGTGGACGCTTACTATACCAGTCCGGCCGGAATTCAGGAGCTAGGCTACCTGGGCAACAAGGCGGTGTCAAAGTTCGAAGTGCCGCCCGAGTGCATGGACTACGCCATCAAGCACGGCCCCGCGTAGCGGGCGTTTATTCGTGCGTTGTCCCGCGCCGCCTGTGTTCGGTTTGCCGGAGCGTTTCGGCGGCGCGCGCAAGGGCGTTCCACACCGCCGTTTCCTGCTTCTGCCGCTCGGCCAAAGCGCCGCCCAACTCGCGCAGCGCGGCGGACTGCCACCAGAACAGGCGGTCCAGCCATCGGATGGTCAGCCCGCCGAGACGCCCGCGAAACGTCGCCGGCGCCGCGGGGGCCCGGCCCAACTCCGCGGCGATCTGCTCGACCCTGGCTCCGGACTCTCGCAGCGCTTCCACCGCGCGGGCGATGTCGTCGAGCGCATCGGCAAGATCCCCTTCCGCGCGAACCATCGTGTTGCGGCGGATCTCCGCCATCACTTTCTCCGGGTCCGGCGCGGCTGGGTTGAGGTTTTCCTCCATGTGAGACCGTCTCAGTTCGCGGCCGGCTGCGCGAACGCTTCTTCCACGAGTTCCAGCAGGCGGCCGCCAAGCACGTCACGCCGGAAATGTGTCTCAAACCGCTGAAAACCCGCGGTCTGCAAGGTCTGGCGCGTGCTCGCCGACTCCAAGCACGCCGCGATCCCCTCCACGTAGTAGCCGGCCGCGTCGTCTTCCCACAGCAGGCCCGCGCCGTCGACGGTCTCGCTGACCGCGGTCTTTGCCGCCGCTACGATCGGCATGCGGTGAACCATTGCCTCGATCAGCGGCACGCAGAAGCCCTCATGCTCGCTCAGGCACAGGAACACATCGCAAAGCAGATAGTAGCTGCGCAGAGCGGCCGCGCTCACCGAGCCCGGAAACACGACATTCTCGCGCAGTCCATGGGCGTCGATTACATCT
>DAIDIH010000165.1 GCA_027459465.1 Bryobacterales bacterium
CTTTGTCGCGGGCTTCGGCGAGCCACTGGGTTTGGAGGCGTAGGGCGACCTCGTCGCGTTTGCGGGCGGTGATATCGCTGAGCGAGCCGGCGACGCGGAGGGGATTGCCGGAGGAGTCGCGGCGGGAGGAGGCGCGGGAGCGGAGCCAGCGGAGGGAGCCATCGGGGTCTTCGACGCGGAACTCGACGTCGAGGGTGGGGGCGAGGCCGGTGAGAAAGAGTTCGAGGGCGGATTCGACGGTGGGCCGGTCGTGGGTGTGCATGGAGGGGAACCAGGACATCATGTGGCCGGAGGGATTGGAGTAGGGATCGCCGAGGATTTCGGCGCAACGCGGGGAGACGAAAACTTCGCCGGTGGAGACGGACCAGTCGAATACGCCGTCGTTGTGGGCGGCGGAGGCCATTTCCCAGCGTTCCTTTTCGGCAACTGCCGCATGAGTCGGGGGAAGGCCGCGTTCGATTTCGCGTGCGGCGAGGGCGGTGAAATCGGCGAGGGCGGCGGCGTCGGGTTCGGAGAAGGAGGAGCGCGGGGCGGGGTCGAAAAGGCAAAATGCGCCGATGTTGCAGGCGTGGACGGCGAGCGGGGCGGCGGCGAAGAAGCGTACCGCGGGCGGGCCGGCGACGAGCGGGTTGGCCTGGAAGAGAGGATCGGCGGAGGCGTCGGGAACGGCGAAGGGATGGGCGGAGGAGGCGGCGTGGGTGAAGAACTCGTGGCCGGGGGCGAGCGAGTTTTCTTCGATCCCGAGACAGGCGGCGAAGCCCACGCCGCGTTCACCGAGGAGAGCGATGGCGACGATGGGGACGCGGAAGCGGGACTGTGCCAGGCGGGCGAGGCGGGCGAGCGGCTCCTCGACAGAAAGATCGAGGATGTCGCAGCCGCGATGGACCTCGCGCCGCGGGGCGTCATCGGGCGGCAGAGGAGACGGCATGGTGTGATGGCGGCGGCCGATGGAGGCAGCGTAGGTTTATTTTGGCACGGGCGCGGAGACGATGAACATTCGGATGAGTCCGTACCGGATAATGACAGAGGAGTAAGAGCCTTTATTCTTCTTATTTTTCATGCGGAATACTAAGATTGTTGCCACACTTGGCCCGGCGACGGATTCACCTCAAGTGCTGCGGGCGCTGTTCGAGCTGGGAGTAAATGTCTTCCGGCTGAACGCGTCGCACGGCACGCAGGAGGAGCACGCGGGGCGGATTGAGCGGGTACGCTCGTTGGCCGCGGAGATGGGGACGCACACGGCGATATTGCTGGATCTGCAGGGTCCGAAGATCCGGCTGGGGCGGTTTGAGGGGGGCGGCTGCCAACTCGATGCAGGTTCGACGTTTTCGATCACGACGAAAGAGACGCTGGGGAATGCGAGCCAGGCGTCGACCGTGTACTCCGCGTTTGCGCGGGATGTAAGGGCGGGCGACTGCGTGAAACTGGCGGACGGAAGCATTGAGCTGCAGGTGCTGGGCACGGACGGGGTGACGGCGCGGTGCCTGGTGGTGAACGGGGGGCCGATCAGCGATTCGAAGGGCATCAACCTGCCGGGAGTAAAGGTGAGCGCGGCTTCGATGACGGCGAAGGACCTCAAAGATCTCGAGTTTGGGGTGAAGGCGCAGGTGGATTTTATTGCGCTGTCGTTTGTGCGGTCGGCGGAGGATCCGCTGCGGCTTCGGGGATTGTTGAAGGAGCGGGGCGCGGCGATACCGATCATTTCGAAGATCGAGAAGCCGGAAGCGTGGGACCATCTGGAGGCGATTCTGGCGGCGTCGGATGGAGTGATGGTGGCGCGCGGGGATCTGGGCGTAGAGGTGGCGCTGGAGAAGGTGCCGCACATTCAGAAGACGGTGATCGACCGGGCGCGGCATCACGGGAAGATTGTGATTACGGCGACGCAGATGCTGGAGTCGATGATCGAGAATCCGTTTCCGACGCGGGCGGAGGTGAGCGACGTGGCGAACGCGATTTACGACGGCAGCGACGCGGTGATGCTGTCGGGGGAGACGTCGGTAGGCAAGTATCCGGCGGCGACGGTGGACATGATGGGGAAGATCGCGATGGAGGCGGAGTCGACGCGGCGGTTCCGGGCGTACAAGGATCTGCCGACGGGCGAGACGGCGGGATACGCGGAGATTATTGCGTCGGCGGCGTATCAGGCGGGCAGCGCGGCGGGGGTTTCGGCGATCGCGGTGTTCACGACGAGCGGATTGTCGGCGCGGCTGGTTTCGAGGCTGCGGCCGCCGGTGCCAATTTTCGCGTTCACGCCGGAGGAGGCATCCGCGCGGCGGTTGGCGCTGGCGTTCGGGGTGCATCCGGTGCTGATTCATCCGTCGGAGTCGACGGACCAGATGCTGGCGCAACTGGACGAGGTGGTGCTGGACCGCGGGTGGTTGAAGCCGGGGGACGGCGTGGCGGTGGTGGCGGGGCAGCCGATCGGGAAGGTGGGGACGACGAACATGCTGAAGCTGCACCGGGTGGGGGACAGGCTGTCGGCGAAGTGGTAGGGCGGACGGAGTGAGGAGCCGGGAGCTAGGATGCGACTTCGATTCCCCAGCCGAAGCCGGGCCGGTCGGAAGGGCGCATGTAGATTCCTTCCGGGCCGCGGGTGATTTGGTTGTCCTCTTCGAACCGGCGGTAGACCTCCGGGGGTCCGCCGGGAGGAGGCATAAACATCTCCGACCAGGGGGCGTTGGTAGTGGCCATGGTGAAGTGAACGCAGTCCTGGACGCCGCCGGCGTGTGGGATGACGGGGATGTCGTAAGCTGCGGCCAGGGCGGCGATCTTGCGCAACTCGGTTAAGCCGCCGCACCAGTGCACGTCGGGCTGCCAGACGGCGGCGGCGTTGTGCTCGAGCAGTTTCCGGAAACCGTAGCGGAAGTAAACGTGCTCGCCGGTGGCGATGCGCGTGGATTTGATGGCCGCTCTCAGGCGGCCGAAGCCGGCGAAGTCGTAAGGCGGGAGGCATTCCTCCATCCAATACACGCGGTGGGGCGCGAGCATTTCCGCCAGTTCGATGGTGTACTGCTCGTTGAGAGCCATCCAGCAGTCGAGCATGATGTCGCCGTCCGGGCCGAGCAGGTCGCGCGTGTGCTTGACGAGGGCGGTGTTCTTGCGCATGCCTTCGCGGCCGTCCGCGGGGCCATAAGGGAGGGCCAGCTTCAAGCGGCGATAGCCGAATTGGATGTGCTGCTCGATATCGTTTCCGGTGCAGTAGGTGGGAATGCGCGCTTTGGTTTCGCCGCCGAGCAGCTTGTAGACGGGCATCTGGAGTGCATTTCCGATCAGATCCCAGAGCGCCAGATCGACGCCGCTGATGGCGTGCGGGACGACGCCGGCCTGGCCGTAGTACAGGCTGGAGCGAAAGAGGATGTCCCAGATACGCTCGATATTGAACGGGTCTTCGCCCATGAGCAGTTTGGTGAAATGCCCGGTCACCACCTCTCCGCCGGCGATACCGCCGCTGCCATATCCTTTGACGCCCTTGTCGGTTGCGATTTCGACGGTGAAGTCTTCGAGCTTTCCGGGATCCGGCATGAACAGGGAGCGCTGTGGTTTGTACTCCGGGTAGACGGACATCGGGTTGGCCACTTCGACGCCGCCGGTGGACCAGGAGCCCGGCGTGGGCTGATAGTTGGGAACCGGACGCTTCGGGCGAGTGTGAACCAGCCGGACGCTGGTGATTTTCAACTTACTTTTTTCGTCTTGAAAAGGAGGTGGCGCGGCGCTTGCTTGGTCGGCCATCCCGAGGGCCGCCGTGCCACCGAACGCGAGAAAACTCCGCCGCATCATAAACGAGTATTTTAGTCTTGCGTGAAGACGGGCGAGAAGCTGACGATCATCGGAAAGAGGCCGGCGGGGTGCGAAATAGGGAGCTCAGCTTCCACTTCAGAGGGCGTGCCGCAACGACGGGGCTGGCCCAAACGGCGCGCCCGAGGGCGACCAAAGCCTGCAAGGGCCTTCGCTCGCGGGCATGAACCCAACAGGCGGAAAGCATTGCCGTTGAAAGGGCGGATCCAGGAACAGGGCCGGGCCTTGAAAGATCGGTCAATTCTTCAAATAACTGCCGGACCGCATCATGCTGGGAAGCTTGTAACATGGCTCCGATCCAGGAAACATAAGCAGAGGTAAGAGCGCGCCGCTGCGCCGCCTGGCTCACGCCAAGTTTCTCTACGTACTGCGGAGAGATCAACGGCCCGTCGCAGGGCGGTTCAGCGCACTGTCGTTCCCTGAGTGCCGAGAGTGCGTGGGCAGCCAGGGCGGAAAGACTTTGCTGCTTCAGGTTACGAACGGAAACTCCCTCGGAATGGGTTCTTTTGCGGAGCACCACGACGGGCAGATTCGCCACTTGCCCGTGCTCGAGGATACGAAGGCAGAGGTCGTAATCTTCCGCGTGCATGAACTGAGATCTGTAGCCTCCGGCTTCGTCAAAGGTTTGCTTTCGCATCATCACGGCGGAATGAAAAACGGGAAATGAATAGGAGCGCAAAGCAGTTCGAATCGGGGCGTCTTCGAGAGGCGGCCGGACAAGGAATAGCTACCTTCGCCGATCGTCGATTACGTCGACAGCGCCTCCGAGGAGGCCCACTTCCTCGTGATGCCCCAGGAACCGGGCCTGCCGCTCGAGGCGGTCCGGCAGGGACACGTCGTCGGCGTCCATCCGGGCGACGTACTTGCCCTGCGCGAGGCCGCATCCAAGGTTGAGAGACGCGATCAGTCCCTTGTTTTCCCGGGCGTGGACGCGGACCCGCGAATCGCTCTTCTCGTAGCGTTCCAATATGGACGCGGTGCGGTCCGTCGAACCGTCGTTGACAATGATGAATTCGAAGCCGCGAAAGGTCTGATTCAGGATGCTCTCGATCGCCTCGGCGAGGAACCGCTCGCCGTTGAAGACACTCATGACGACGGAGACGGCCGGTTTGCTCACCCTTGCCCCCTGGCTGTGCAGATATTCCGAGTCACGTTCGTCCAACGCATGATAACCGAGTGTGTTCGTCGAGAGTATGCTGAATTGACGGTTTGAATGGGGAGGAAGAGGATGCGACGCAGAACATTTCTTGCCGCTTCTGGTCTTTCGGCTTCCGCGATGGCCGGGTTGGCTTTGGAAGGGCCCGAAGCGCGCGCGGCGACCGCGGAGATCCCGCGGCGCGTGTTCGGCAAGACGGGCGAGAAGCTGACGATCATCGGACAGGCCGGCGGCCGTTTCCCTCTGTGCAGTTTTGAAGAGGCCAAAGCCGTTACGCTACGCGCCTATGAGCTGGGGATCAACTATTTCGACTGTGCGCGGATTTATTGGGACGGCAAGTCGGAAGAGGTGTACGGCGCGGTGTTGCCGCCGTTTCGGAAGCACATTTTCTTGACCACAAAATCGCCGCAGCGCAGCCGGGAGGGAGCGCAGGCCGACCTGGAGAAATCTCTGCGCGCGTTGAAGACGGATTACGTCGATCTGTGGCAGATCCACCAGGTGAGCACGATGGAGGAAGTGCACCAGATCTTCGCTCCGGGTGGGGCGATCGAAGCCTTCGAAGCCGCGAAGAAAGCGGGGAAATGCCGCTTCATCGGATTCACAGGGCATCACGACCCGGAAGTGCATCTGGCGATGCTCAAGAGTTACGACAAGTACGACACGATCCTGATGCCGCTGAATCCGGCGGACCCGGCTTACCTGAGCTTCGAAAAGATGGTTCTGCCGGTGGCGGTGGAGCGCGGGTTGGGGATACAGGCGATGAAGAGTACGGCGAATGCGGGGCTGCTGTCCAATCTTCATGTGAAAGACTGCCTTACGTATGTGCTGAGCTTGCCGGTTCACTGCCTGGCGCTGGGCTGCACTACGTTGGGCCAGATTGAAGACGATGTGCGCATTGCGCGGGAGTTCCATCCGATGCCGGAGGAGCAGATGGCGGAAATCCGGAAGTGGGCCAGCGGGCTGGCCGGGCCGCGGCTGGAGAACTGGAAACGCGATGTGAGCCAAAGGACCTCCGGGCGGCGATATTGGGATGGCGCGCCGGCTTAGGCCGCGGCGGATGAGAGACGATGCTATCGCGCAGAACTTTACTTCGCTCCGCCTCGGGCGCCGGTTTGCTGGGCCTTCCAACGCCGGCTCGGCCGAGTGAAAAACGCGCCCTGGCGCTTATCGGCGACCGGTACCACAATGCCGACTACATTCGGGTGGCGCTCGACCGCACGTTTGAGGGCGTTGGTGTGAAGGTCGACTACACGATCAACTACGATCAGCTCTCACGGAGCCTGCTGAGCAATTACCAAGTGTTCGTTTGTCTGCGCGATGGCATGATCTGGCCGGACGGATACAGCGGCCCGGACGCATACCCTTACGAGCAGGATCTGGAGAATCGCGGGGAATTTCCCGAACCCCAGCCACGGAAGTGGCTTCGGGAAGAGCAGGCCGCGGCGCTGAAGGAATTTGTGGAAGCCGGCAACGGGTTTTACTCGCTGCACAACAGCAGCCACGTGTCGTTATCGTCGAAGACGTGGCGCGATGTGATGGGCGGCGCTTACATCGGCCATCCTCCGCTGCGGCCGTTCCGGGTGAGGGTGGTGAACACGACGCATCCGATTACGCAGGGAATCCGCGATTTCACGGTGAACGACGAGCAGCACTATGTGGAGTACGACAAGGACAAAAAGAACATTCTGCTCGAGGCCGAGAACATTGATGGGCTGACGTACGGGGCATTGGGCGCGAAATCGATTGCCGGCTGGGCGTACGACTACGGCCACGGCCGGGTGGTGTTCACTTCGCCCGGACACACGATCCACGCACTTTGGAATCCCGAGTACGTGAAGCTGCAACAACGGGCGGTGCGCTGGCTGCTGAAGGAGATTTGAGCGGAACCCCGCGGATGTAGGATGGGGAAATGCCCAAACCAGGGATATCGCGCCGTGGCTTTCTTGCCGCTTCAGGCGCCTCGGCCGCAATCGCAAATCCCGCTTTGGCCGCGGCGCAGGCGGCAGGAGTTAAGCCGGCCGATCTGCCGGACCTGACAATAAGCGAAGTCCGGGTTTACCAGCTTGATTTGAGCCGGGCGGGCGGCGCCGAACGCGGCCAGGAACGGTTGGCGGGCATCGTCACCAAGAGCGGCATCGAGGGTAACTACACGCTGGGGGAACGGTACTGGCATCCGAATTGGAGCAACCTCGGGTGGCTGGAGTACGCCAAGCCGGCGTTGACAGGAAAGAGCGTGCTGGACCTTCCGGCGCTGACTTCGCAGTGGAAGCCGGAGTTACGCCGACTGGGCCAACTGTCGTACGCATCGGCGATCGACAACTGCCTTTGGGATATTTTGGGCAAAGCGGTGAATTTGCCGGTGTACCGCATTCTGGGTGCGTACCGGGAGAGGGTGAAAGCTTACGCCAGTTCGCAGCACCACGCCGCGGTCGAAGATTTCGTCAATGAAGTCCGGCTGGTGAAGGAACAGGGGTTTTCCGCATATAAGATTCACCCGCCCAGCCCGCATGACGGCCACGATTATGAGTTGGATATCGAGGTCGCCAAGGCGGTGCGGAAGGCCGCGGGCGATGAATTTACTTTGCTGTTCGATCCTGTTGGCGTGTACACCCGCGCGGAAGCTTTCCGAGTGGGCCGCGTGCTTCAGGAGCTGAATTACATCTGCTACGAGGATCCGATCCCGACCAGCGATATTGAAGGGTTGGTGCAGCTTAACCAGGCGCTCGACATTCCGATTCACATCGGCGAATTCATTTTTTCGCCCTACAATTACGCGGAGTACATCCGGCGCGGGGCGATGGACGTGGTGCGTTTCATTGTGGACAACGTGGGTGGTATCAGCGGCGGGATGAAAGTGGCTCGGCTGGCCGAGTTGTTCGGTATGGAATGCGCTCCGCACAACTGGGGCAACGGGTTCGACCATGCGGTGCATTTCCACTGCGAGCTGGCGATGCCGAATAACGTGTGGTTTGAGATGACGGTGCCGCAAGGATCGAGCGACCGGCCGTATGTCAAGCAGCGTTTTCGCGTGGCGAGTGACGGCTATGTTCCTGCGCTGCCGGGGCCGGGACTGGGTTTGGAAATCAACCGGTCCGTGCTTGAGAGAGTAACGGTGAAGATCGAGCGGTGAGCGGGCAGTCAGAACTTCAGGGCGCGGAGGTAGTCGATGCTTTGGCGGAGGCTCGAGATGGGGTCGCCGGGGGTCTGGTCCTGTTCGACGAAGTAGTGTTTGACGCGGGTGGACTGGGCGGCCTTTAAGATGGCCGGGAAGTCGAGCGAGCCGTGGCCGACTTCGCGGAAGGTGGATGGGGGGACGTTCTCGTTGTACTGGACGGGGAAGCCTTGGGCTTTGTCCTTGAGGTGGAGGAGGGCGACTCGTTTGGAGTACTTGTGGAGCATTTCGACGGGGTTGTGGCCGGCGACGCTGACCCAGAAGACATCCATTTCGAGGGAGACGAGGGCGGGATCGGTTTCCTTCATCATGATTTCGAGCGGCATGGTTCCGTCCATGGGCTGAAACTCGAAGGCGTGGTTGTGATAGCAGAAGTGGAGGCCGGCGGCGCTGACTTTCCGGCCGGCGGCGTTGAGGGTTTGGGCGAGTTTGTGATAGACGGCGGCGTCGCCGCGCTGGTTCGGGGGCAGGTAGGGGAAGACGATGTATTCGAAGCCGTGGGATTTGGCGAGGGCGATGGCGTCATCGAGTTCCTTTTCTTTGCCGGGGAAAAAGATGGCGGTATCGGCGTGCATGCTGACGGGCTTGAGGTTGGAGGCCTGGAGGGCGGTCCAGATTTTGGGGATGGTATCGCCGATGACTTCGGCCTCGTGGTAGCCGAGGGCGGCGATGGCGTTGAGGGTGGCGGCGGGGTCGTTCAGGATCACATTGCGGACGGTGTAGAGTTGGACGCCGATGGAGGAAAGCGAGTGGGCGGCGAAAGCGGGGAGGGAGGCGACGGGCGACAGGGCGGCCGCGCGCAACAGGGATCTGCGAGAGAGACGTGTCATCGAAGCTATTATGCCCCGGTTCGCCGCGGGGCGCGCGGTGGGCGATAATGCGGATGGAGGAGTATGGGATGAGAAGCGCAATCATCTGTTTCTTATTCGCCGGGGCCGCGGTGCTTTGGGCGGCCGATAAATCTCTCCCGCTGGAAGAGTTTTCCAACGACACGGTGGACATTACGGGGCATCTGATTCTGGGGCAGGACAACGTAGCGCAGGCGCTTGGCGTGGCCTCGCTGCCGAAGACGGCCGAGAATCTGGTGCTGGTTCGGGTGACGGTCCGGCCGGTGTCGGAGAAACCGGTGCCGATCAGCGTCGACGACTTTACGCTGATTTCGTTCAGGGACGGGCAGCGTTCGGTGGCATTCGAACCGACCGAGGTGGCGGGGGATTCGGAGCTGGTGTTGAAACAAATTACGAGCAAGCAGGGAGGGCTGCTGGCCGAGGCGGGCGTGCCGCAGTGGGGGTCGATGGCCGGCGTGGGAGCGACGCCCGCGGCGGTGAACGTCGGCTCGAAGATGGTGACGGACAAGAACAAGCAGGATGAGGCGTTCGTAAGTGTGCTGAAGCGGCAGATGGTGCCGGAGAAGCCGACCACGAAGCCGGTGACGGGATTTCTGTATTTCGAGATCGATGGGAAGGTGAAGCCGAAGGACCTGACCATGATCTACAAGACGGCCGATGATAAGCTCGAAATGCGCTTTGCGCCTTAGAGAAATGACTGTCGCCGAACTTGAGACTCCCGCATTACTGATTGACCTGGACATCATGGAAGCCAACCTGGCGCGGATGGCGGAATACGCCGGCGCGCACGGGCTGCGCTTACGCCCGCACACCAAGACGCACAAGATTCCCGAG
>DAIDIH010000166.1 GCA_027459465.1 Bryobacterales bacterium
GGTGGTGTTGAGGAGGCGGACCGCGTTTTCCAGGCGCCAGAAGCGCTCATGCTCGGCGAGGGAGGAGGATTCGGGGCCTGGATGGACGACGAAGTAGCGGACGCGGAGGAGGGCGGCGGCTTCGGCGGCCTGCATCAATTCTTTGAGAGCGAAGTCGCGGGCGCTGGGTTCGGGGGAAGTGATGTCGATGCGGTCGGAGAACGGGCCGTGGAAGGAGTAGGCTTCGAGGCCGAGATCGTCAATGAGGTGAGAGGCGCGGCGGACGAGGGTGGTGTCGTGATAGTCGAGGTGCTGGGGCCAGGAGCAGACTTCGATCCGGTGGAAACCGGAGTTGCGGATCTCTTCGAGACAATCGAAGATACTGGTTTGCCAGAAGCAGCCAGTGGATAGACCGACGGGCCAGTCGCTCAAGTTAGTCTCCTTTCTACGAGTAAGCCGCGGTAAGTGGCGAGGTTTTCGCGGCACTCGGGGTTCATGCAATAGCCTTTCTCCTGGTGAGAGACGCAGTTCATGTCGACGAAGGTGTCTGCGCCGCCGGCGATCATGCCGGCGAAGAGGCGCGTGTAGAACATGGCGCGGTTGAGGGGATCGAGGCGGCGCCAATCGCAGCCGAGATCACAGTCGCATTGGTAGCAGGCATGGATGAGGTGGACAATCCGTTGCGGGGGCCAGTCGAGCGCGGTGAGGACGCGGGTTACGTGCTGGATGGCGGCGGGGCGGAGCATCCAGTCGTTGGGATGGTCGAGGAGCCAGTTGACGCAGGGAGGGGCGCCGGGGATTGGAGGAGGACGGAAACCCGGCGGGAACGGGGAATCGTTCCAGGGGCCGGCGGCGAACTGCCGGTGGAAGGAGGCGAGAGGGGAGGCTGAGTAAGTGTCGAGTAAGTGGGAGGTGGCAGTGGAATGATCGGGAATGCGGACGGAGGGGCGGCGCGCTAACTCGGCGGCGGCGGCGGGATTGCGGGCGGTGCGGAGGGCTTCGCGGAGGGTCATGCCGGCGAGAGGGATTTCGAAGATGGGCAGGATGTGCCGGACGCCGGCTTCGCCAAGCGCCCATTCGAAGTGGCGGGGCTTGAGGTAGGCGCTGAAGGGGATGCGGATGTGGCGGGTGTGGAGGGGGTCGCCGTATTCGGAGATGTCGAAAGAGAGGATCTCGCGTCCGTAGGGGCCGGGGCCGACCTCGATGGCCGTGAGTTGGACGGGGATGGAGCTTAAGGGGGAAGCCAGCGCGAGGACGCGGTGGCCGACGTATTCGGCGAGGAGTCCTGCGCCCGAGTAGGCGCGCGCGAGGAGGGGGTCGATGCCTGTTCCGGTCGGAGGGATGGGGTGGGCGTACTGGGCTTCGAGAGTGGGAGGGACGTGGCCGAGGGCGGCGAGGGAGTGGCAGGCCGGGGAGGATTGTGCGACGGACCAGAGGAGATGAAAGCCGCGGCCACTGACGAGGATGAGGGGTTCGATGCCGGCGGCGTTGAGGACGTGGAGCGTGGCATTGACGAGGGGAAGTTGGAGGGCGAAGGCGCGATCGGGATCGAGCCAGGGAACGGCGGGCGAATCGAAGTTGTGGTATTCGAGATCGAAGTCGAAGATGAGAGAATCACGATCCCAGAGGGAACGCTCAACGTCCATGCGGGCTTCGAGATAGCGCCAGAGGGCCGAAGGCGGCGAGGGGCCATAGTAGCCGGACCAGCCGTTGTTGCCGACGATGTAGGCGGCTGTGGCGGGGTTGGTGCGAGTGAGGCCGAGGAATTCGTGCATGCGGCGGCGGACGGAGGCGTTGCGGTAGTAATGCCGGAGCATGACGCCGAAGGAATCGGGGTCGGCCCAGTTATCTCTAAAGCGATAGGCAGCCTTGGATCGGGGCGGAGGCCCAGAAAGATCCCACCGCTGTTGCGCGAGCGACATGGTTCCCTCGCAGGAGTGGGGAGCAATTTATGACCCACCGCGAAAGGACGCGGGGTTGGCCGCCGGCGTGCGAATAACGAGTTGATGGGCAATCCGCGGTGGGAGCATTTCGCGCACGGAGCCGATCTAGGCGTGCGCGGGAGAGGTCCGACGAAGGAAGAGGCGTTCCGGCAGGCTGCTCTGGCGCTTACGGCGGTGGTGACGAATCCGGCGGGGCTGGGGCGGGAGCGGGAGGCGCGATTCGAGATGGAGGCGCCGGACGACGAGATTCTGCTGATTGACTGGCTGAATGCGCTGATTTACGAGATGGCGGCGAACGGGCTGGTGTTCGGCGATTTTGACGTGAAGATCAAAGGGCACCGATTGTTGGCGCGGGCGCGGGGGGAGACGGTGGACGTAAAGCGGCATGAGCCGGCGGTGGAGATAAAAGGCGCGACGTTCACAGCGCTTTCGGTGGCGAAGGGCGAAGACGGGGACTGGGTAGCGGGATGCGTGGTGGACGTGTGAGGGCATCGTTTATGGAGACTGGAACGCTATATCGGATTTCGGAGCAGGAGTGGCGGATTGAGCCGCACGGGAAGATGCTTGTGCCGGCGGTGATTTACGCGTCGGGGACGCTGGTGCGCGAGATGGACGAGAAGGTGAGGGAGCAACTGGAGAACGTGGCGTCGCTTCCGGGGATTGAGCGGGCGGCGTATGCGATGCCGGACGCGCACTGGGGTTACGGATTTCCGATCGGCGGGGTGGCGGCGTTCGACGCGGGGCGAAGGGGCGTGGTGTCGGCGGGAGGCGTGGGGTTCGACATTTCGTGCGGCGTGCGGACGATATTGACGGGTTTGCGGAGCGAGGATGTGGAGTCGGCGAAGGAGACGCTGGCGAACGCCCTGTTTCATCACACTCCGGCGGGGGTTGGGAGCCGAGGCAAGATTGAGCTGACGGATGAGGAACTGGACGCGATGCTCGAAGGCGGCGCGGAATGGGCGCTCCGGCGCGGTTACGGCTGCGGGGCGGACCTGAGCCGCACGGAGGAGCACGGACGCATGGAGGGGGCGAACGCTTCGGCGATTTCGGCGTTCGCCAAGAACCGGCAGCGGCGGGAGATGGGGACGCTTGGTTCGGGCAACCATTACCTGGAAGTGCAGAAAGTGACGGAGGTGTATGAAGAGGCCGCGGCGGCGGCGTTCGGGCTTCATGTGGACGACGTGGTGGTGAGCATACACTGCGGGTCGCGCGGGTTGGGGCACCAGATCGGGACGGAGTATCTGCGGGAGATGGTGGTTCAGGCCAAGAGTTACGGAATTGAGCTGCCGGACCGGGAGTTGGCTTGCGCGCCGGTGGATTCGCCGCTGGGGCAGAAGTATCTGGGCGCGATGCGCGGCGGGATCAACTGCGCGCTGGCGAACCGGCAGATCATCACGCACCTGGTGCGGCGGGCGTTTGCGGAGGTGCTGCCGGCGGCGGAGTTGACGGTGTTGTACGACGTATCGCACAACACGTGCAAGGTGGAGGAGCACAGCACGAACGGGAAGGTGAAACGGTTGTTCGTGCATCGCAAGGGTGCGACGCGGGCGTTCGGGCCGAATCATCCGGCGGTTCCAGAAGCGCTGCGGGCTGTGGGGCAGCCGGTGTTGATCGGCGGGACGATGGGCACGGCATCGTATATTTTGCGCGGGATGGAGGAGGGCGAGGTGCGTTCGTTCAGTTCGTCGTGCCACGGGGCGGGACGGCAGATGAGCCGGGCGCAAGCGACCAAGCATTGGCGCGGGCGGCAGTTGATGGATGAGTTGGCGGCAAGGGGGATACTGATCCGGTCGCCTTCGCCTCGCGGAGTGGCCGAGGAGGCGCCCGGGGCGTACAAAGACGTGAGCGTGGTGGTGGAGGCATCGGAGCAAGCCGGGCTGTCGAAGAGGGTGGCGAGGGTGGAACCGATGATTTGCATCAAGGGTTAAGCGGCGCGTGTTTAAAGGGTTGGCCGCCGGAGTGCAAGGATAGTTTTGGAGGTCCATATGTCGAACGAGACCGTGAAGGCAGAGGCGCGCAATGGCGCTCAATTCCGACGGGTGGCGGAGGACATTCTTGCGCTGGCGGCGGGTTTGGGCGCGGGCGCCGGGTTGATGTATCTGTATGATCCGGACCGGGGGCGGTCGCGGCGGAGGAGGCTGACGTCGGAGGCGACGGGGCTGCTGAATCGCGGGGAAAAGCTGGTAGAGAAGCACAGCATGGACGTGCTGAACCGGGCGCGCGGGCTTATGCATGACACCACATCGGTGTTTCTGAAGGAGGAGATTCCGGACGATGTTCTGGCCGAGCGCGTGCGCAGCCGGATGGGCCATGTCGTGGCGCACCCGCACGAAGTGAAGGTCAAGGCGCAGAGCGGTGTGGTCACGCTGGAGGGCAACTTGAACCGGGCGGACCGGGCGCGCTTGACGGAAGAAGTGGAGGCGATTCCCGGCGTGAAGCGCGTGAAAGACCATCTGGCGCCTTGGACAGGGGCGGCGCCGGGGATGCTGATGGGACTGGCGGCGGGTCTGGCGGTGGCGAGCAACGTACTGTTTTCGCACGCGCGTTCAAAAGTTGGCCACGCGGGGTGAAAAACGGGCTGCGCCCGATTCCGCGAGGGATTCGAGGCGAGCATGGCAAGCCCTGTTATTTCCGATGAGAGCGCGTGGGCGCCGTCGATGCCGGAGCCGAGCGAGCTTCCGGCGTTTTTCCGGCGGATCGCGGCAACGGGGGGCGAATTCGTCACTTATGACGATGGGTACCGGGGCCGGAGTTGGAGCTACGCCGAAGTAGCGCGGATGGTGGAGGCGCTGCGGAGGCGGATCCGGCGAGGAGGTTTTCGGGCCGGCGACGCGGTGATGATCTGCTCGGAGAGCCGGTCAGGTTGGATTGCGGGGTTGTGGGCGTGTTTGCTGGACGGGTTGGTTGTTGTTCCGGTAGAGCCGCAGAGTTCGCGGGAGCTGTTTGAGCGTATCCGGGAGCGAGTGCGACCGAAGCTGATCCTGCGCGGCGAGCGTGTGCCGGAGGCCGGCGGCGGGGTGCCGGTGTGGGGGATGGAGGAGATCGAGCGCGCACCGGCGGTCGATCCGCTCGAGCCGGTTCCGCTGTTTGCCGACGACGTGGCGGAGGTGGTGTTCACGTCGGGGACGACGGCGGAGCCGAAGGGCGTTGTCATTACGCATCGCAATCTGGCGGCGAACCTGCCGGCGATTGAAGAGCAGTTTGCGCCGTACCGGAAGTATGTGCGGCCTTTTGCGCCGATTCGCATCGTGAACCTGCTGCCGCTGAGTCATCTGTTCGGACAGGCGCTGGCGACGTTCGTTCCGCCTCTGATTCCGGCGGGGGTGGTGTTTCTGTCTTCGGCGAGTCCGGAAGAGATCAGCCGGCAGATGCGGAAGCGGAGGGCGACGATTCTGGTCGCGGTACCGAAGGTCCTGGAGGTACTTCGCAGCTTTGTGGTTCATCGCTGTCCGGAGGCGAAAGGAGCGGAACGGGCGGTGGAGAGCGCGTGGCCGCTACGGTGGGGGCGGTTTCGGGCCGTGCACCGGTCGTTCGGGTGGAAGTTCGTATGTGTGGTGTCGGGCGGCGCGCCGCTTCCGGCGGATCTGGAGGAGTTCTGGCGGGGGCTCGGATATGTGGTGGTGCAAGGGTACGGGTTGACAGAGACGGCGCCGATCATCAGCTTCAGCCATCCGTTTCACGCGCGGCACGGGACGGTGGGGCAGCCTTTGGCCGGTGTGGAAGTGAGGCTGGCGGAGGATGGCGAAATTCTGGTTCGTGGCGATACGGTGAGCCCAGGCTACTTTCGGGCGCCGGAGGAGACGAGCGCGGCGTATCGCGAGGGGTGGCTGCACACGGGGGACATTGGGGAGTTCGCTCCGGGCGGGCACCTGGTGATCAAGGGGCGGAAGAAGGAAATGATCGTCACGCCGGAGGGGTTGAAGGTTTTTCCCGAAGACGTGGAGGGGGAGCTGCGGAAGATTTCCGGCGTGAAGGACGCGGCGGTGGTGGGGCGGGAACGGGTTCATGCGGTGCTGGTGCTGGAGGTGGGGACGGAGCCGGAGGGGGTGGTGAAGCAGGCGAACGAGCGGCTCGAGGAGCACCAGAAGATACGGGCTTATTCGGTGTGGGGAGCGGGTGAGCTGCCGAGAACGGGGGCGACGGGAAAGCTGCGGCGGGGCGAGATCGCGGAGGCGGTCCGCGCGGCCGGGGTTTCGGAGGCGGCGCGGCGCGGCGGCGGGGTAGTGGAGTTAGTGCGGCGATTCGCGCCGGGGCGGGAGATCGGCGCGGAGACGACGCTGGATGAGCTTGGGCTGAGTTCGCTTGACCGGGTGGAACTGATGATGGACCTGGAAGAGAATCTCGGGCGGCACATCGAGGAGCGGAGCTTTGCTTCGGTGAAGACGGTGGGTGAGCTGGCGGGGCCGCTGCCGGAAGCGGAGGCGGACGATTTTCCGGAGTGGAACCGGAGTCAGTGGGCACGGGCGGTGCGGCGGGCGGCATTGGGAGGAGTGTTACTGCCTGTTAGTAAGTTGCTGGGGCGGCCGGTTCGGGTGTCGGGCCTGGAGAACGTTGAGTTAGTAAGTGACCCGGTGATTTTCGCTTCGAATCATCAGAGTCATCTGGACACGGCGCTCATACTGGCGAGCCTGCCGGCGCGGCGGCGGTATCGGGCAGCGGTGGCGATGTGGAAGGAGTACTTCGAGGCGCGGTTTCATCCGGAGGGGCACACGAGGGCGGAGCGCTCAAAGACGGGCGCGTTGTACTGGCTGCTGGCGCTGTTGTTCAACGCGTTTCCGATTCCGCAGACCGAGAGCGGGACGCTCGCAACGGTGCGCTACATGGGCGAGTTGGTGGAAGAGGGCTGGTCGATTCTGATTTTTCCGGAAGGCGAGCGGACGCTGACGGGGGAGATCGGGCGATTTCTGCCGGGCGTGGGGATGCTGGCGGCGCGGCTGGGATGTGCGGTTGTGCCGGTGCGTTTGCGGGGTGTCGAGCAAGTGTGGCCGCGGGGAGAGAGGCGGCCTCGCTGGGGAAGGATGCTGGGCGGCACGGGGGTGGAGGTGCGCTTCGGTGAACCGGTGATTCCGGACGCCGGGAGTTATGCGGAGATCGCCGCGAGGGTGGAGGATGCGGTGCGGCGCCTGTGAGTGGAAGGGAGGACGAAATGCCGACCACGGAAGTGAAACCCAGGGGAGCGGGAGTTGAGCCGGGGGAGGTGAGTCCGCCGGAGCGGGGCGCGGCGCCTGCCGGCGTGCCTGGGAAGCGGCGGCGCGTGTCCACGAACCTGGTGCTAGTGGCGGGTTTGGTGGCGGCGCTGGTTGCGATCGGGCTCTTTTTCTGGCTGCGTGGGGAGGCGAAGCCGGCGTATACGACGGTGCGGCTGGACCGGGGCGACATTGACTCGACGGTGACGACGACGGGGAACCTGAACGCGGTGATCACGGTGCAGGTGGGCAGCCAGGTTTCGGGCAACATCATCGCACTGCATGCGGATTTCAACACGAAGGTGAAGAAGGGGCAGCTTGTGGCCGAGATCGATCCGGCGCCGTTCCAGGCCGCGGTGGATCAGGCGTCGGCGAATGTAGCGGCGGCGCGCGCGGCGGTGGTGACGGCGGAGGCTGCGGTGGCGAAATCACAATCGGACGTGGCGAACGCGGAGGCGAACGTGTCGAGCCAGAAGGCGAACCTCGTGAAGGCGCAGAGCGCGGCGGAGCTGGCGCGGATCCAGAATTCGCGAGAGCAGAGCATGCTGGCGGCCGCCATCGCGGCGCAGCAGGACGCCGACACGGCGCTGGCGAATTACGACCAGGCGAAAGCGGGTCTGGCGGCGGCGCAGGCGGAGGTGACGGCGGCGGAGGCAGGAGTGGAATCAGCGCGGAAGCAGGTGGACGTGGCGAGGCATCAACTTGCGCAGTCGCAGGCAATGGTGAAGCAGGCGGAGGCGATGCTGGCGCAGGCGAAGCTGAACCTGGCGCACACGAAGATTCTGGCGCCGGTGGACGGCACGGTGGAGTCGCGCAACATGGACGTGGGGCAGACGGTGGCGGCGTCGTTCCAGGCTCCGACGATTTTTTTGATCGCGCAGGATTTGACGAAGATGCAGGTGGACACGAACGTGGACGAGGCCGATGTAGGGCGGGTGCGCGTGGGGCAGGAGGCGACGTTCACGGTGGATGCCTGGCCGGGGCGGGTGTTTCGCGGACGGGTCGCGCAGATCCGGCAGGCGCCGATCAACGTGCAGAACGTGGTGACGTACGACGTGGTGGTGCAGGTGGCGAACGAAGACCTGAAGTTATTTCCGGGCATGACGGCGAACGTGACGGTATTTGTGGGGCGGGCGGCGAACGTGGTGCGGCTGCCGAAGGCGGCGCTGCGGTTCCGTCCGCCGGGCGTGAATTCGCGGCCGGGGGCAGCGGGGCGTGGAGCGCAGACGGTATGGGTGCTGGACGCGCGAGGGCAGTTGAAACCCGTTGTGGTGACGACGGGGATGAGCGACGCGAATTTTGTGGAAGTGGTGAAAGGCGACCTGGCGGCGGGCCAGATGGTAGTGACCGGCATGGCGGGTGCGGCGGCGACGCAGGCAAAGACGAACGCTCAGCCGCCGCGAGGGCCGCGCTTTTAGCGGTAGGGGGCGAGGGTAGCGATGAATTTCCGGAAGCTGGCGGCAAGCGTGCGGATCGCTTTCAGCGCGCTGCGGATCAACAAAATGCGTTCGGCGCTGACGATGCTGGGAATCGTGATCGGCGTGGCGGCGGTGATCGCAATGGTGGCTGTGGGCTCGGGCGCGCAGAGCCGGATCAAGGAGCAGATCGCCTCGATCGGGAGCAACCTGATCATCGTGCTTTCCGGGAGCATTACGAGTTCCGGCATTCGCATGGGCACCGGGTACGCGCAGACTTTGACGATGGACGATGCGGCGGCGATTCCGCGGGACTGCGATGCGGCGGCGCTGGCGTGTCCGGTGGTGCGCAGTGGGGCGCAGGTGGTTTACGGGGACAACAACTGGGGCACGCAGATTCAGGGGACGACGCCGGACTATCTCGCGGTTCGGGACCTGAGGATACAGGGAGGCCAGGCTTTCACGACGCAAGACGTCGACGGTGCGACGAAAGTGGCGCTGCTGGGGAAGACGGTGGTAGACAACCTCTTCTATGGCGAAGATCCGGTGGGCAAGGTGATCCGGATCCGGGCGGTGCCGTTCACGGTAGTGGGGACGCTGGTGGCGAAGGGGCAGTCGCCGACGGGGCAGGATCAGGACGATGTGATTCTGATTCCGATTACGACCGCGAAGAAGAAGGTGCTGGGGACGAGCCAGGCGAACTACGCGGCGGTGG
Organism: Bryobacterales bacterium; assembly: GCA_027459465.1. Classification (GTDB taxonomy): domain Bacteria; phylum Acidobacteriota; class Terriglobia; order Bryobacterales; family Bryobacteraceae; genus JAJYKC01. The sequence goes on from DAIDIH010000166.1 coordinate 9,239, forward strand.
GTTCGATT